>CAXREW010000122.1:0-3202 GCA_964229455.1 Flavobacteriaceae bacterium
CCGGCTTGGTTGTCAGCCACAATGGCGTCGAAGTCTACTTCACCATCCGCAGTGCGGAATTGCGTCACGCTGTCCTCGTACATGAAGGAGTACAAATCTTGTTGGTACGGGTGTACGTCGTAGTTGCGGCCACGAGGTCCGGGTCCGCCGCCGCGACCGGCTGATCCGTACAGCGACGTGTTGAGCGTCAATTCATCGGTGAGGTTCCAGTCCCAGTTGAATGTCGCCAGAGGCTTGTTGTAGAAGTTGCGGCGCATGCTGAACTCTTCGCCCATGTACTGGCCGCCGTTGCTGTTCCAGCGGCGGTCGATCTTACCATCGCCGAGTTCGCCACCGCCTTCTCCGAAGTAGTCATAGTCGCGGATGCTTACCCATACGTCACGCTGGTGGTGCCATTGGCCCGCACCCAAGACGCTCAGGTTCATGGCGTGCTTGGACCCTTCTGGTTCGTAGCCGATGGCTGCGAAGTAGGTCCAACCTTCACCCTGGGTGTTGTTGACGTAGCCGTCACCTGCCCACTTGCTCAGCAAGAACGATGAGGCCCAGCCGTTTTCGTTTTTACCGGTGCTGTAGCTGACAGAGGTCTTGGCGTAACCGTCGTTACCAATGGTTTCGGAAACCGAACCGCCTTCCTCCATTTGAGCCGCCTTGGTGAAAATAGAAACGGTACCACCAACCGATGGAACGGCCAATCGGGATGCCCCCAAGCCACGCTGGATCTGGATGCCGGAAGCGACATCGGTCAAGCCTTGCCAGTTCGACCAGTACACCCATCCGTTCTCCATGTCATTGACCGGCTGGCCGTTGATGAGGAACGAGGTGTTACGCTGATCAAAACCACGGAGGCTGATGCGCGAGTCCCCGTATCCGCCACCTTGTTTCGTGGCATAAACACCGGGTGTACGGTTCATGATTTCTGGGAATTCCATGTTGCCCACCTTCTGAGCGATTTCCGCAGGGGAGATGGTCGATACCGCTACCGGCGTGTCTCGCGCGCTCGCGATGTCAACGACGTTGGCGATGATGGACGCCGCACCCAAACCGAGGGCTGTTGGCTCGAGACCGATGCTGCCCATGTCTGCTTTCGCGGCGAGGGTTCGGGTTTCGTAGCCGATGAAGGACACCACGATGTTGCCTTCAGCCGCTCCATTGAGCTTGAACATGCCGTCTGGTCCGGTGGCGACACCGCTGCCGCTGCCTTCGACCATTACTGTTGCTCCGGGAAGTGCACCACCTGTCGAGGCGTCGGTGACTTTACCCGTAATCTGTGCCAACGAAATCGATGCCGTCGCGGAGAATACGCCCAATAGGGCGAGTTGAATAAAATGTTTCATGTGCTTAAGTTGCGAATCTTAAGAGATTTAGATGCCTCAAAAGTAGGGGGGATGCCAGGGGTGAAACCGTGTCCAGAGGACAGGTTACTAACGGTAGTTGTGAACCTTTTTCACTAATAGGCTCAACAAATCCTTGAAAATCAAGAGGAACCTCCAACGCAATCGCCAGCCACTGGACGAAGAAATAACGATTTCACAATGTTCGAGTCAGGCGCTCAGGCCTTCCACTTGATGTTGCATCCGATGGATGGGATTTGGCCTTCGGCAGGAACGGTCTTGCCAGCCAAGAGGGCCTCGCATACCTTGCGCAAATCCTCACCTGTGACCGGTACGTCGTTGCCGGGACGCGATCCGTCGTATTGGCCCCGGTACACACACTTTCCATCGGCGTCGAAAACGCTGAAGTCGGGCGTGCATGCCGCGTCATAAGCGCGTGCCACTTCTTGGGATTCATCGTAGAGGTAGGGGAACGAAAACCCCTTTTCTGCCGCCAAGTCGCGCATTTGCTCGAAACCATCCTGGGGGTAATTCTCCACGTCATTGCTCGAAATGGCGATAAAATTCAAACCGCGCGCCTGGTATTCCGCTGCGAAATCGACCAAAGAGTCGATGAGGTGCACCACGAACGGACAGTGGTTGCACATGAACACCACCACCGATGGACCTTCCTGCATCAGCTCGCCGCTGTTCAATACGTCACCCGCTCGGGCGTCCGGAAGTGTGAACGAAGGGGCTTGAAAACCGAGTGGGATGGAAGTGGTGGGTGTGAGGGCCATGGCGGAGCGTGCTATGTTTGTGCAACAAACTTCGACCATCATGAAAGAATTTCAATACGCCGTGTTGTACGTCTTCCAAGTCAAGCCCGATCGCCAAGCGGATTTCGAGGAGGCGTGGGAAGCCGTGACGGATGAAATTCGCAACGCCAATGGCAGCGGCGGCTCGCGGTTGTACCGCGCATCGGACACCACGTATTGGGCGCACGCACTTTGGCCAAGCAAGGAAGCCTTGGTCAATGCCCAACTGCCGGTGCAAGCAGCCAACGCCCGTGAGGTGATGGTGGACGCTTGCGAATCCATCGAATCAATGGGCGAGGGCACCTTGGTCAGTGACTGCTGGGGAGTGAACTGAGGTCATCCGCACCCTTCTGACGAAAGCCTGACATAAGTGACAGGCTGCTAGGCATTGCGGAGGGTAATTTCACGGCGTGAAACGCCGCACAACAATCGCAATATCAGCGTTATTCTTCCTGTGGGTAGCCCCTGTCCTAGGGCAAGATGCCCACGTGGAAGAAGCGTTGGAAGATTCTGTGTGGACGGCGCTCGAGGCTCGGATCAATGCGTTGGGTGTTGCGGAAGTGCAAGCTTCTCCCTTAAATCCGTCGCGTCCTAAAATGAAGCCTTCGGAGGTTTTGCAGGCGACGGCTCTTGACCAAATCCCCGCGACGTCGCGCATCGAGGCACTGGCCGCGTTGCCCGGTGTGGACATGGTGTCCAACGGGGCTGGCACGCTGCGCCCCGTCATCCGTGGCCTGTCCGGGCTGCGCGTGGCGACGCTGTTCAACGGTGCCCGCATCGAAAGCCAGGCATGGGGAGAATACCATGGCATTTACCTCCCGGAAGAAGGTGTGCAAGCGGTGGAAGTCATCCGCGGGCCGGCTACCCTGGCGTATGGATCCGATGCGTACGGTGGCGTTCTCAATTTCATCCCCAAAGCCCCCGCGGCTGAACAGGGGCGTGAAAACCGCATCGGCCTCAGCGGCTTCTCGGCCACGGACGGTTGGCAAGTGACGGCCGCTACGGAGAAGCGCAGCAAGACGACGTTCCATTCGTTCCGCGGCGGCTTCAAAGAGCAAGGCGATTACCGGCTGC
>CAXREW010000123.1:0-3017 GCA_964229455.1 Flavobacteriaceae bacterium
GCATTGCGCAGGTGGTTCTGGGTCAAGCCCACTTTGAACAAGCGATTCCAAGAAAGCGCAATCAACTGCTCAACGTCCGAGTCAGATTCTGCTGGTGTGTCCGTTGAAGTAGATCCTCCTTTGCTACCTCCAGAAGACACAACGGCTTTGAGTGCATTGGCATCGTCCACTTTGAGCGCTGCTATTTCCACCTCTGCACCTGCTGTGCCGGCGGTATCCACCTTCACGCTCATCACTCCGAACACGCGCTGCCAAATCGACTGCTCTAGGTTCACCATCTGGATGCGTTCAAAAGCGATGGTAACGCGCTCCCGTTCCAGGACGCCGCGGCGAATAATCAGGGCATCCTCGGTGACTTGAAACGTAAATTTCCAATACTGCAGCACGGCACTTGAGCAGGCAATGATCAGCACCGCAAGTCCGATCCATTCTCCATAGGCTCGGATGTTGTCGGAAACCGCGGCCCCCGCCAGGACTGGCCAAAATCCCCGGATGAACACCCACACGTATTTAACGATATACTGGAAAACACCAGTAGGGTGCTGGCGACGCGCAGGGAAACGCACGGGGTTAGGCGTGGCTGACTCGTTCATCCAATTGTTGCCTGAGGCGCTTGGCTCGTTCGACGTCCATCCCGGGCACGCGCAAATTGGCCCCGGAATTGCCCGCGGTATAGAGTTTCAATGTACACACCTGAAACGCCCTCGCGACCGGGCCTTGGGCGATTTCGCTGTGCTGGATGCGATTGAACGGGACCGTCACCGTCTCCCGCTTGAAAAATCCAGACCGGTAACTCAAATCGTGTTCGCGCACAAGCACACCGCGCAATGGAAACCCTTTGATTTCCTCGATGGCCCAAACCAAGCAGACAAGCGCAACAGCCCCAACAGCGACCCACACCCCCCACCGGAAGGTTCCCTCCTCTTGCCATTCAAACCACATCAACGTGCCCATGGCGGCGAAGAGCAGCACCATGACGCTAGCATAGACTGCGGCACGCAAGGTCCGGTACCGCAAGGGCAGCCCTTCAAACTCCTCTTCCACGAGGGTTGGCAAGGCATCGATCGGCACGGACTGGTTTGAGAATAGTGTCATGGTATCCGACCTGAATTTACACGAATCCAGTCAATTTAGGTCATTGACACGCCCCGGCTATGTACTCCGTAATGCCGTGGCAACCGGCTTCACCGGAATTCATGTAGGTATTGCCGTCGCATCCACATACGGGATCGACGATCATGGGGTAGTAACAGTCCTCATTCAGGACGGGTGTGCAGTCGGGACTTTTGACGCACCCTGTCGCCGCGAACAAAAAAAGGACAGCGGCTCCAATGGCCGCTGCCTCTTTTCTGTGTGTTCGTTGTTGCAACTTATTCAGACTTATCGGCCATGAGGCGGCCGCAAACCAAGGCGACGACCAATCCAATGCCAAGGCCTTTGAGCAAGTCAATGAAGACAATGGCCAAGATGGTCACCACAAATGGAATGAAGTGCTTCATGCCGCTGTCATAGATGCGCTTGAACGTGGCCGGCTTGGCAAGTTTATACCCCACCAAGAAGAGTACCGCCGCGAGGCTGCCCAATGGTATGTACGTAAGGAGCGTAGGCGCCAACAAGAAGAACAAAAGCAACCACGCACCGTGCAAAATCGCACTAAGCTTGGTGGCATTGCCGGTTTGGATGTTGGCAGACGAGCGCACGATTACTTGGGTAATGGGCAAGCCACCAATCAAACCGCTTACGGTATTTCCTACCCCTTGAGCCAGCAGTTCCCGGTTGGTGGGCGTGATGCGCTGCTCGGGATCCAATTTGTCCGTCGCCTCGACACACAGCAAAGTCTCCAAACTTGCAACCACAGCGATGGTCGCTGCCAGAATCCAAATTGCGCTGTCGCCAATGGCCGAGAAATCAGGGAACGTCAACAAGGAACCCCATGCCGAAGGATCAATGCCGCTGGCCGCGTGGCCTGTTGGCACTTCGACCAGTTGTTTTGTCGTGAGGGCACCAGCTCCGCTGCGCGTGATGAGGTGCACTACAATCCCCGCAAGGACAGCTGTCAATGAACCCGACAGGACCTTCGTAAACTTTTGGGCCTTCATGAACGACGTTTCCCACAAGAGCAAGATGGCGAGGCACACAAACGTGACTACCGTCGCCGTCGCTGAGGCGTAGCTGATGTTATCGCCCAGGAGCAGGAGCACGTCAAAAACCTTGTCGGCCTTGGTGGTTCCCTCTGCGCCGGCATAGCCCAAGCCATGGGGAATCTGCTTGATGAAAATAATGATGCCAATCGCGGCCAACATCCCTTGGATGACGCTGGAAGGAAAGTACTTTCCGACCACGCCAGCCTTGACGATGCCCAACACCAACTGGGCCAAGCCACCGAGGACTACGGCCAACAAACACGCCTCAAAGCCGACCTCTTGACTGCCGTCATAAACAATGACAGCAAGGCCAGCAGCCGGTCCGGAGACGCCTACGTGGCTTCCGGAAATGGGTGCAACAATGAGTCCGCCAATGATGCCGGCAATCAAGCCTGCGATGGGCTCTGCGCCCGAGGCCAATGCAATGCCCAGGCAGAGTGGCAATGCGACCAAAAAAACAACCAAGGATGCTGGAGCATCCTTTCCAATATGCTGAAACATGGATTTCGAGAATTAAATGAAGAACGAATGAACGGGCAGCCTGCAGTAGACTGCTGTGACCATTACGCCTTCATTTCCGGGGGCTCGAACACACCCTTTCGGAAAGGGGAATCCCAATTTCTGTGGGCTGTCGCCGTGCGGTTGAACTCGTGCATTGCCAAAGCTTCAGCATTCCAGTCCGACCATTCCGACCACTTCTTCACCTCGTCGTCCGCGGCCTCTTCCTCGCCTTGTTTGTTTTCCTCACCGCGTTCATCGTCCGCGTCGGTCATGAACCACACCACTTCTTCCTCCCCCCAATTCAGTGCAGAGGCACACGGCATCCCTACCCAACACACGATGGAAAGTAAACCGAGGGCAAAAGCCCAAAAC
>CAXREW010000124.1:0-5389 GCA_964229455.1 Flavobacteriaceae bacterium
CCTACACGACGCTCTTCCGATCTCCAAGTATTCCACGAAGGAAGACATCGTCTTGAGCCTTGACTACAAAAACGAGAACGATTATCCGATTGTCGACCACTGCATTTGATGGCTGTGACCAGTTAGCCAGGAACCAATCCCACCACCACCACATACCGCGCCGCTTTCCCCACAGCCATCCAAAACAGCGTTGGCAGCCACCGCGTCTTGAGCGCGCCCAAGGCGACGGCAATGAACTCCCCGACGCCGGGCAACCAACAGCCAAGCGCTGCGACGCTGCCGTGCCGCTCGGCGAGCCCCAGCCAACGTTGTTGGCGCGCGTTACTCAATTCCGTCTGCTTTTTCGCGAAGGTGCGACTCCCCCAGCGGCCCAATCCATACCCCGTCATACCGCCTAGCGTGTTGCCCACCGTCGCCACGACGAGGCAGACCAACGGGTCGCCGCCGCTCAGCAGCGCCGCCGCAAGCACCGCCTCCGAGCTGAACGGAAAAACGGTAGCCGCGAGGAACGACGACATGAACAAGGCTAAATAGCTCAGCTCCTCCATGGGTTCAAAGGTGGGGCAAAGGTTGCTGCTCGGCGCTTGCCGTTCGGTACTTTCCCGGGTTTCACTCTAATTTGGTCGCGAAATTCGACCCCATGATCCACTACAATCCCAAAAGCTGGTTCAGCCTCATTTTCCACGCCTACAACCGCCAGGTCATTCGCAAGTTGTTGCCGGCGATGGCGGCAATGGGACTCTTCACATTCGGCATTTGCTACATAGAATTGGAGGTGCTGGAAGAACCGATGGAGGTGAGCAATGTGGTGCACTCGCTCCTCGGTTTCGTGCTATCGTTGTTTCTCGTGTTCCGCACCAACACCGCCTACGACCGGTGGTGGGAGGGGCGCAAGCAATGGGGTGGGCTGGTTAACGTCTCGCGTACCCTGGCCATTCGCGTCCGTGAGTTTTCGGATGACCAAAAGGCGCATGCGGACTTCGCAGAGGCCATCCCCGGTTTTGTCAAGGCCCTTCGCGACCACTTGCGGCCCAGTCAGCCCGGCGATCCCGCAGCACCCTCTGCCGCGGAATTCGCTGCAGCTGCCCACATCCCCAATGCTTGGGCGCAAGGCATGGAACGCCAAGCGAACGCCATGCGGGCGGCGGGCGACCTCACCGATCAACAGCACTGGCTCATCGCCCAAAACCTCGAGCGCATGCTCGACATCCTCGGCGCCTGCGAGCGCATCCTCAAAACGCCGGTGCCCTACAGCTACAGCATGTTCCTCAAGAAATTCATCTTCCTGTACGTGGTCACGTTGCCCATCGGTTTCGTGGCGACGTTCGCGTGGTGGAGCGTACCGGTGGTGATGTTGGTTTTTTACATCCTTGTCAGCGTGGAGCTCATCGCGGAAGAAATCGAGGATCCATTCGGAGTGGATGAGAACGATTTGCCGCTGGACGGGCTGTGCGAGACCATCCAAGGCAACGTGGAAGAAATCCTCAGCCGCACGTAGCCCCATCCGCCATGAAAACCATCGACCTCAACGAGAAATACGGATTGATTGACGCTCAATGGAGCCCGCACGTGGTGGCGGAGCTCAATGGTCAACAGGTCAAGCTGGCCAAAATCGAAGGCGAGTTCGTGTGGCATGCGCACGAGGCAGAAGACGAAATGTTTTACATCGTGCAGGGCGAGCTCGAAATGCGCTTTCGCGATTCCGTGCAACACGTGGGCCCTGGCCAGATGATTGTGGTGCCGGCCGGAATTGAGCACTGCCCGGTGGCGGCGCCCGATACGTGGATCATGCTCGTGGAGCCGGCATCGACCGACCACACCGGCGGGGTGGACACACCGTTGCGGGTGGATCGCTGCGAACGCATATAGTGCATGAAAAAGGCCGCACGAGGCGGCCTTTCTGCTTGAGGGGTTAGGGGTTCATTCACACGCGCCACATGCATTAAAGCATACGGTCGGGAACGCGGTATCTGATTCAACTTGCGCCAAGCGGTTGGTGTATTCACCGGTGGTTTTCGTGCAGGCTGTTCCTGGTTCGAACATTTCCTGCAAGTCAACGCCGCCGTCCAAGGTGAACTTGTATTCCATCTCACCCTCGATGGCGCGCACCGCAGCTGTGTAGACGCCATCGCCGTCTTCATCGGTCATTTCCGTGCACGATGGACACCAGTTGTTGAAGAATCCGTACACGTTGACGGTGCTGTACTCGCCGTCATAACTGTTCATGTCGACCGAAAGGCTGACAGAACGATTGACGCCACTGCGTTGTTCGTGGGTGTAGATCTTCGCGTAGCGAATTTTTCCATCGACAATTCGAACGTTGGCATGCCGATCCATAAACGTGGTGGTGTCGCCTTGAATGGACGTGAATTCGTAGCCAGCAAGGACCCAGTTGCCGTTGTCCGGCGTGCCGTCTTCTTCATGGAATTGAATCGGAACGCACCAGATGGCGTTCATCGAAACATCGGCTGCCTCAAACCAGTTGCCGATTCGCTGCTCAAAGGCGGCAATTCCTTCAATCTGTTCAGTAGGGCTCAACTCGACGTAAATCGAGTCGTGTGCGAGCCTCAAAAGACCGTCGAGGTTTTCGGCGTCGAAATGTGACGTCCATTGCTGCCAAACTTCAGCAGCTGCGGCATCGCCGATGTTCCAGACACCGGCGCGTCCCCATACGTAACCGGCCTTTTCTTTTCCTGCAGAATCACCAGGAGCATCGCAACCGATGAACAGCGCGGCCGAAGCGGCGATGGCAAGCGAAAGGCTTTGAATGGAGCGCGTCATCATTTCCCTTTGAGGTAAGCAAACAATGCCAGGCCGAACGCGACCACGTCGGGCACGGCCATTTCCGCACTGAATTGGATGGTGTCTTGGTTGTTGAACACACCGAAGAACACGCCCAGCAACACGCCAGTCGCGATGACGTAAGCGAGCAAGAGCTGTTTGGCCGTCTCAATGGCGGATGAACGGGCGAAAATCAGCAACAAGCCGATCATGAGGAGCGCTGGGGCCAGGCCGTAATGGAACATCGTGCCCATCTCGAGCATTTCGGGAGAAGCAGCGGCCTTTTCGGCGCCTACAAGTGCTTCGCCCATGGTATCCGGCATGACGAGCATAAGAACGCCCATCAGTGCATTGTAGGCACCAAGGATGGTGAGTGCGAGTTTTGTTTTCATATGAAGTAGGGTTGTTGAGTTTTATGTCTTCGTCAATCCGCCCTTGGTGACCATGCCAATGCGCATCAGCATGATGACGGCCAAAATGCCGTGGAAAGCGGCTAGGATCTGCGGCAGGCCTTCCACAGCGAGCACGAGCCAAACTGCTGTCGCGTTGATGAGCAAAACGGCGGTGGTCACCCGCAAGGCGAGCGTCTTCACCGCTTCATCTGAGAAATTCACCTCATCAGGAACGACCGGGTACATGAGGATGGTTTGACAAGCAAACATACCGATGGAGATGATCTCCAAAGCACCGCCTTCGCCGGAAAGCATTCCAAGGAGGTTGAAGGTCATGACCATGCCTCCAAAGAGGAAGTAGCCCAGGCGGACATACAGGCCTTTTTTCATTGCCACACCAGCTACAGCGAGCAGGGTGAAAATTCCGGCGAGAACCACCGGGATCAACATTTCATTTTCCATGAAGAAATTTTTTGTGCCTTTCGGCGGGGTTAGTGGTCTCAATGTAGCGCTCGATGTGCTGCGCAAATGGCGGAATGGAACAAGCTGTTAACACACCAATGTGACTTGAGTCACTAAATAAGTACCGGTCTTTGTGTGTTGGGTTACTGAAGTCCGAGCGGTGTTCGCCGACCTTTGCTAAAAGTGAACACATGGCAAGTTTTAAGGAATTGGTGAATGGCGAGGTGCCGGTATTGGTGGATGTTTATGCCGATTTGTGCGGCCCGTGCCAGGCCATGGGTCCCGAGCTCGAAAAGCTGACGGCAAACGTCGATGGCCAGGCCAAAGTGCTCAAGGTTAACCTCGACCGCAACCAACCGCTGGCCGAAGCGTATGGCATCCGCAGCGTCCCCACCTTGTTGATTTTCAAAGCTGGAAAATTGGTGTGGAAGCAAAGCGGCTTCCAAACCGCAACCCAAATGGAAGCGGCACTTAAACGCTTCATTTAACGTTGGTTACCTTGGGGGCATGAAACACCCCCTTGCCTTTTCATTCGCCGCCATCGCGGCAGCTGCTGCGTTCTTTTTTTCGTGCAATCCACCGGCAACGGATGCCACGGCCACGTTCGAAGCCAACTCCGCAACCGTCGCCCAGGTCTTTGCAGATTTTGAAGCGGAGAGCGACGAATTTTTCACGCATTTCAATGCCGACGCGGTGTGGCGCGGAACGGGATTGAACGCCCCGGACACCATTACCTTGGAGCAAGTGACGGCCAAGTACAAAGCGGCGTGGGCCAAGTACGATTACGAATTGATTTCACCCACCAATTTTTTGCCCGGGGTCAACCCCCAAACCAAGACTGTCGACGGTTCTGTACGCGGGTATTTCGAATGGAACATCAGCAAAGCGGCCACCGATTCGACGGAAGCAAAGTCCGTACGTGTGAAGGTGTATGAATCCTTCGATTTCAACCCCGAAGGCGAGATTATGTACACCCAGGTGTATGGGAACTTAGTCGCGGGTTACGCTTACCTCGACCAATGAGGCGTTACCCCATCAACAAACGCACGAGACGTCTTTTGGCGATGGGGAGCGTCGTCTGTTGCAGGGGGAAGCTGTAGCTGACCCGAGCGAGGAAGACGGCCGGGTTAGGCCACTCGGGAAACTGGCGGGCCAGGCGTACTTTCATTTGTTCGAAAGTCTCCATACAGGACTTTTTGAGCTGTTCTACGGGTTTCAAGGCGAGCTGGACGTGCTGCTCACCGTTGAGTAAGATGCGGGACTTGGCGTACCGGTAGTTATTGACCTCTTTTTGATCCTCGTCGTAGACGAACAAATACCCCTCATCGCGGTAGAGCGGTTGAATGCCGATGGGTTCGAGTTCGAGGTGCTCTTCAACAATGTCGTAGAGGTTCCTGCCGGTGGCGAGCGATTTTTCAATTTGCGGCAGCGAAAACGCCAGCAACTCATCCAGATACGTTTGCAACGCTGGGTGAGCATTGAAATGCTTGTAAATCATCCGGCGGCTCGCGAAGTCCAGCCCTTGCAGTGGGCCCTGCAACGCTTTGCGCCAGTTGCGCTGCTCCTTCTGAAAGGTTTTGAGGTCTCGGTGAGCCTCGGTCAAATGCCCCAAAGCTGGGTAAATTTTGACATCCCGAAACTCGCGTTCCCAACGCTTGAGCCAAGCCAGCAAGATGTACTGCTTGTACTCGGCATCGAGCAGTCCGCTTGTGAGCCAATCGTTGGGGAGTTTGTCTTGGACCATTACTATAAGA
>CAXREW010000125.1:0-3644 GCA_964229455.1 Flavobacteriaceae bacterium
CGCAAATTCATGCTGCAATTTCGTGATTTTCATGCAATTCCGAATGTGCACCCATCCATTAGATTTTTCGGTTCTTTGCAAACGAAACCAACCCCCGTCGCCTTGCGAACGATGTGCATTCTCTTCAGCGTCAGTTTTTTGCTGTCCCGCTCTACCGCAGCACAAGGTCAACGTACCTGCGGAACCGACTCGGTGCACGCCCACATGATGGGCTTGCCCGGGTTTGAAAAGCTCCACCAAGACAAAGTGGATGCGGTCAACGAAATCATCGCCTCTGGCAATCGTGACGAGTGCGATGCGCCGCTCATCATTCCCGTGGCCGTCCACTTTCAAAACACTGGAGTGCCCCTCGATTGCGCCATCGAAATGGCGTTGTCTCAAATCCAGACGTTGAACGAGGATTTTGGGGCGTACAATTCGGATATCGACACCTGGTTCGACTTGCAGCCGAGCATTTGGCCCGGCATCAGCAACCAGGAGTCCTGCATCAGTTTTTGCCTGGCCACGCTGAACCATCCGGCCGGCTACGGATTGAGCGACGGCGATTACGCGGTAACGGTGGACGAGGTGGATAACGACCAAAACGACAACGACGGCGATTGGGCCGGCTACCTGAATTTTTGGGTGCGACCGCTCGGAGGAGGGGTGCTGGGTTATTCCCCGCTCGGAGGCTCCGGCAATGGCGATGGGGTCACCTGTGATCCGGCGTACTTCGGCAGCGTTTCGTGCGGTGGCAACAACATCAGTGCCCCGTACAACATGGGCCGAACCATCACCCATGAGGTAGGTCACTACCTGTTGTTGGAACATCCGTGGGGCAATGGGGGATGCGCGAGCACCGATGACGTGGCGGACACCCCGGTCACCGATGGTGCACAATACGGGTGCCCAGCGGGTCAAGAAATTGTTAATTGTACGGCGCCCATCTTGTGGCCATCGTACATGGACTACTGCGACGACGCGTGCTTATTCATGTTCTCGGCAGGGCAGGTGGAGCGCATGGAGACGTACGTCGAAAACAGCTTACAGAACCTGTTGAACAACGCGGTGACCTCCTGCCAGGAAACCTTGTGCATCGGGTTTGATGCCGCCGTTTCTGTGCAAAACGAAAGCTGTTCAGGCAATGATGGAAGCGTGGTAGTGAACGCTGAAGGGGGCGAAGGGCCGTACGTCCTCACCTTGGTGCCCGGCCCCAGTGCCACGGGTAACGCATTCAACGGCCTTGTTGAAGGCCAGTACACTGTTACAGCGACCGACCAAAACGGCTGCGAGGTGCAACAGGTGGTTCAAGTGAACCGGGACGCACCCAACCTGCAATTGGTCAGCACCACGAATGAATACTGCAGCGACGGCACCGGCACCATCGAAGTGACGGCCAATGAACCCTCCATCTTCCAATTCAGCCTCAACGGTGGTTCGACGTGGCAAGCGGACGGCTTGTTCGAAGGACTGAATGGCGGGGCCTTCACGGTGCTCGCGGCGAACAGCAGTGGCTGCGAAGGACAAGTCGAAGCGGTGGTGGTCAACGAAAGCAACCTCGCCATTAGTTTTTCAGAAAAGAGCAACGTCAACTGCACGTGGTTCGACAACGGACGGCTCCGGGCACAAGCCACCGGAGCCGTGGAGCCTGTCGTCTATCAATTGAACGAAACGGAAGACAACACGTCTGGCGTTTTCAACCTCCTCCCGGTTGGTGAGCATATTGTGACCGTGGAGGACGCTGCGGGCTGCACCGCGGAGGCGACGTTTTCCATTGACTTCGATTTTTCAGTTATCGGGGAGGACTGTCCCTGCGAAGTATTCGTGCCCAATGCCATCACGCCGGACGGCGATGGAGTCAATGAAGTCCTCGAGATGCAGGCGTCGTGTCCGCTTTATGACTTCAAATTGGAAATCTTCGACCGATGGGGCCACATCGTGTTCGCGACTGAGGACCCTGCGTTCCAGTGGATTGGTAGCTATGAAGGCGGCGGCGAATACTCAGGATATTTCGTGCAGAACAACATGTACACGTACCGCCTCTCCTTCCGTTGGGGTTCAGAAGAGGCACAATCCGTGAATGTGGAGTCGCGCGTTGGTTGGGTCAGCGTCATGCGCTAATTTTCGGTCATCCAAACACAATCACATACCCCATGGGCCCTTGTCACGGGGGCGGCTGCCGGCCTAGGTGCCTCGTTTCTCAAGGGCCTAGCCCAACGCGGTTACAACATCGTCGGCGTTGCCAAACCTGGCGACAACGTAGCGGACGTGGCCCAGCGCATTGCTCAACAGCACAAGGTCCAATGTTTGGGCATTGACATGGACCTGGCGCAAGACGGATGTGCCGCCTTGCTCAAAGAGCAGTTGGAGGAGGCCGGGATTCACATTGATTTTTTGGTCAACAACGTGGGCGTCGGAGGAACGTCAGAGTTCATCCACTCGCGGCCGGAAGCCAACCGGTTGATGATGGATTTGAACATGCAAACCACCGTTGGCATGTGCCAGGCCTTCCTGCCCGCCATGACCGAACAAGGAGCGGGATACGTACTCAACGTGTCGAGCATGGCGGCCAATTTTGCCATGCCATATAAAAGTATTTACAGTGCCTCAAAAGCCTTCGTGCGGGCGTTCACCATCGGCATCCGGGGGGAAATGAAGCCCCTTGGCGTCTCGGTGAGCGTGGTGCAACCGGGTGCCATGTTGACCAATCCGGTCGTGATTGAGCAGTTGCGCCACGGGTCTGCGCTAGCTCGGGTCAGTGCGATGAATCCCGATGAGGTAGCGGAATCGGCATTGGACGGAACGATGCGCGGCAAAGCCGTCATTGTGCCCGGCGTCAAAAACTGGTTGACCCTCGGATTGCTTCGCGTTTTCCCCCGTCCGCTAAAATCAGCGATGGCCATTTTTAATTACGTTCGGACCCGAAAGAAATCCAACGGATAATGATGCATTTCATCCCATCCCTTTCTCCAGAAGACGCTCAATCCGTCGTGCCTTTGGGTGTGGCCCTAGTCGGATTCCTGCTGTTTTGGTTCACCTTTCATTCAGCGGCTTTGCGTCGGATGTTTCACGATCGCATGGCGCACGACCAGGCCTGCTTGTGGCACATCTTTACCGCCAAGGCGTGGGGGTTTGCGACCATGGGCGTGGTTCCGGCGGTGGTACTCCACCAAGCCATTGGATGGGGCCCGGAAGCATTGGGGCTGGCTTGGCCGGCTGCGCACAATGCACTGATTTGGAAATGGACCCTTGGGCTGGGAGCCGCAGTCATTGGCGTCGCTGCGCTCGGCGCACGAAAGTTCGACCCTCAATATCCGCAAGTACAAGCGCGGGAATGGACAGGCTCCATGATGGCCGTTAATTGGCTGGGTTGGGCGTTGTACCTCGCGGGATATGAATTCTTATTCCGCGGCGTGCTGCTGTTTCCACTGGTCGAGGTGTTGGGCGCGTGGCCAGCGGTGGCCATTAACACGGTGCTGTATTCAGCTACGCATGTGCCCAAAGGACGGGACGAGGCCATTGGCGCCATCCCATTGGGGTTCCTGTTGTGTTGGGTGACCTTGCAAACGGAAAGCCTGTGGCCGGCAATATTGGTTCACATCTTCATGGCGTGGACCAACACCACAGCGCGCTTTTTGCGTCATCCTGAAATGAAATGGAAGGGC
>CAXREW010000126.1:0-2382 GCA_964229455.1 Flavobacteriaceae bacterium
GGATTCGTGAACTCCGCGAAGAGCTTGTAGGTAACGTAGCCCTCGAGGTCTGCCAACAGCGGTTCACCAGAGTCAGGGTCGAATGTGGTGGGTTCGTAAATCGCGGTGTCCACTTCCCACGTGACTCCGGTCATTTGAGCGGAAGCGGTGCCTGTGACTAAAGCCAAGGCCATAACGATGGGCAGCGCACGGAAGCATGAAGCCACTAAGCCGCGGAAGGTTGAGGGGTGAGAATTCACGAGTTCTTTCATGAATGGTGTTTCAGGGTCTGCACGTAAAACAAGCCGCATTTGCAAAACGTTGCTTGCTCAATTGAAAGCGCAAAATAGCGGAATTCCGCTACATGAGCATCATTTGTCCGTCCCCCACAGCCGTTTGACCTCGGCCTCAGAGAGATGGCGCCACTTTCCGGGCGGCACGTCCAACTCCAATTGCATGATGCGGACGCGTTTCAATCGCACCACGCGGTGGCCCAACGCCTCGCACATGCGGCGAATTTGGCGGTTCAATCCCTGCACCAAAATGATCTTGAAAACCGTCGGCGAAAGCCGCTCCACTTGGCAAGGGCGGGTCGTGGTATCCAAGATGTGAACCCCGCGGGACATCGAACGCAGAAAGGCGTCGTCGTACGGGCGGTTAACGGTGACGATGTACTCCTTTTCGTGACCGTGGCGCTCCCGCAGGATGTGATTGACGATTTCACCGTCGTCCGTCATCAGGATGAGGCCCTCGCTCATTTTGTCCAAGCGCCCCACCGGGAACACCCGCGTCGGGTAATTGACAAAATCGACGATGTTGTCCTTCTCGCGGCGTTGGTCCGTGGTGCAAACGAGTCCCACGGGCTTGTGGACAGCGAGGTACACGTGCTCTTTCTCCACATCCGGTGACACGACTTCCCCTCGCACCGTCACGACATCGCCCGGCATGACCTTGGTTCCTTTTTCTGGAACCTGGCCATTGATCTTGACCGCGCCCGCATCGATGAGCTTGTCCGCGGCACGGCGCGAACAGTACCCCACTTGGGTGAAGTACTTGTTGATCCGAACGCCTTCGTCGTTTTCCATGACGCGAAAATAGCGCATGCACGCAACGGTCCTCAACCTGCTACCTTTGCGACACCTCAGGTTGACTTCAATGAAAAAAGAAACCGTCTACACCCCCCAGCACAACGTTCGCATCGTCACTGCTGCCAGCCTGTTCGATGGTCACGATGCCGCCATCAACATCATGCGCCGCATCATGCAACGTTCCGGTTGCGAGGTCATTCACCTCGGCCACGACCGCAGTGTAGACGAAGTGGTCAACTGCGCCATTCAGGAAGACGCTCAAGCCATTGCCATGACCTCCTACCAAGGCGGACACATGGAGTATTTCAAGTACATGAAAGACCTCCTAGATGAGCGCGGGGCGGGTCACATCCGCATTTTTGGCGGCGGCGGCGGCACCATTTTGCCTGAAGAAATTGAAGAACTGCACGCCTACGGCATCGAACGCATCTACCACCCGGACGATGGGCGCGCCATGGGTCTGCAGGGCATGATCAACGACCTTATCCAGCGGTGCGACTTCACCACCATCGATGGCGCAGATGCATTGAGCGAGGAATTCCGCGCCTTGTCCAGTGCTTCGCCGCGGGCCATTGCGCGGTGCATCACTGCCGCTGAACTCGATCCGGACGGCTTTCAACAAGCCTTTCGAGCAGCCCATAGCGAAATTCCAAAGGTGCCCGTCTTGGGCATCACGGGCACGGGTGGCGCCGGCAAATCCTCCATGGTCGACGAATTGGTTCGACGGTTCCTCGCCGCTTTTCCAGAAAAGCGCATCGGCCTGATCAGCGTCGACCCCTCAAAGCGCAACACCGGCGGCGCCCTGCTCGGGGACCGCATCCGCATGAACGCCATCAACAACGAACGGGTGTACATGCGCTCGCTCGCCACGCGCCAATCCAACCTCGCCCTGTCGAAGCACGTGGCGGAGGGCCTGGACGTGTTGCGCGTTTCAGGATTCGACCTCATCGTCCTCGAGACGAGTGGCATCGGCCAGAGCGACACCGAAATCATGGACCACAGCGACGTGTCGTTGTACGTGATGACGCCGGAGTTTGGGGCCGCCACCCAGCTCGAGAAAATCGACATGCTCGACTTCGCCGACGTGGTGGCCATCAACAAATTCGATCGCAAGGGCGGCGAGGATGCCTTGCGCGACTTGCGCAAGCAGATGATGCGAAACCGTGAGGTCTTCGGCGTCGAACCGCAATCCATGCCGGTGTTCGGGACCGTGGCATCGCGGTTCAACGATGATGGGGTCACGGCGCTCTATCAATGCATCGGCGATACGCTAACGGAGAAGGGGTTCGCAGGTTTTGCTGGCGGCGCTCTTCCA
>CAXREW010000127.1:0-6359 GCA_964229455.1 Flavobacteriaceae bacterium
GACGGCGACGGCATTTACGAGGTGACAGTGGACTTGCTGCCCGGTGGCCACGAATACAAGTTCGTCAACAGCGGTGTTGAGGAGATTTTTGATCCCATTGTACACGGTGAGTGCACGGTAACCACGCCTGACTCGGTGTACACCAATCGTTACTTGTTCATTGACGACGAGGCAGAAGTTGAAACCATCGCGTACTGCTTCAACTCGTGCGACGTTTGTACACCAGGCAACGTAACCGAGTGGGGTGGCATGGACTTCAAACTGGTTCCTTCCATCACCAATGATTTCGTTGAATTGCGCATGCAAGGTTCAAACAACGCACCATGTGAAGTAAGCGTTGTGTCCTTCAATGGCGCGTTGGTTGAGCGCATCTTGCTGCCTGCCAACACACCAGTATGGACCTTAGATATGAGCTCAGAAGCGGCAGGTGTGTACTTCGTTCAGTTGAACATGAACGGAGTGGTAGCGACTGAAAAACTGATTAAGGTCCAGTAATCAACGGACACTACAACCAATACCTAGTATAGCTAGCAAGAACTGAATTCTGATGAAAAAACTGCTTTTAGCATTTGGATTCATCGGTGCCATCCTGGCGACCTCCTTCTCTCAGGGAAGGATGGTCTCCGGGACGGTGACCGCCGCCGAAGATGGCCTCGGGTTGCCCGGGGTCACGGTGGTCGAGAAGGGGACGCAGAACGCGACCTTTTCTGACATCGATGGAAAATTCACGTTGCCCGTATCGGGTGACCCTGCAACCCTTGTGTTCTCCTTCATTGGTTACCGCAGCACAGAGGTAAGCGCAACTTCCAATCAACCGGTCAACGTCCAATTGGATGCGGACATTGCGGGATTGGAAGAAGTGGTCGTCATTGGCTACGGCAACCAGAAGCGCAGCAAAATCTCCGGTGCCGTTGGGACCATCGACACCAAGGAGATCACTTCGTTGCCCGTGCTCCGAACGGAGCAGGCGCTTCAAGGTCGAGCTGCTGGGGTCCAGGTAACACAGAATTCAGGTCAACCAGGTTCTACCCAGTCCATCCGGATTCGTGGAACAGGTTCATTGAACAACGCCGAGCCATTGTATGTCATTGACGGCATTCCCAGCGCTGGCATCGACTACTTGAACCCTTCGGACATCGAGTCCATCTCCATTTTGAAGGACGCGGCTTCTGCGGCCATTTACGGAGCGCGCGGTGGTAACGGTGTCGTATTGATCACCACGAAGTCCGGCAACAAAGGCCAAAAGCCACAAATCACCTACGAAAGCTACTACGGCGTTCAGGAGCCTTGGAAATACATGGCACTGTTGAATGCTGAAGAGTACGCCATCCTCATGAACGAAAGCCGCTCCGCTGCGGGCCTCGCTCCATTGGAAGCGTTGAGCAACCCAGCGGCATTGGGCGAAGGCTTCGATTGGCAGGATGAAATTTTCCAGCGCGCCCCGATGATGAACCACTCGTTCAGCTTCACGAAGGGCACCAAGACCTCGTCAACAGCGGTTGGCGGAAGCTACTTCACCCAGGACGGCATCATCGGTGGCGAGAAGGGGCGTTTCGAGCGCTACACCTTCCGCATCAACACCCGCCAAGACGGTGGTGAGCGCTTCCGAATGGGACAAAACGTGAACTTCACGCACCTGAATCGTTCGGCGCTGGCTGAGAACAACGAATTCGCCACCCCTGTGGGGCGTGCGTTGAACATGGATCCGATCACCACGGCGCAACGCCCCGATGGATCTTATGCCTACAGTACGTTCATCGATTCCGACATCGCCAACCCAGCGAACCAAATCGCACTGAACAACGACTTCTGGACCACGAACCGTTTCGTCGGTTCTACGTTCGCAGAATTTGACATTTTGTCCAACTTGAAATTCCGCTCGACCATGTCGGTGGATTTGTCATTGGGCTCGCACCGTATTTTCTATCCTTCCTATGACTTGGGCATCGGCGAGAACGACCCGGAGCGTCCAGCCTATGAGTTTCGTCCAGTCAACTCCCTTGTGCTCGGCGAGAACAAGTGGAGCAACTGGCAGTGGGAGAATACGGTGGACTACTCCAAAGAGTTGAACAATGGCGACGACTTGCAAGTCATCGCTGGCTACTCAGCGTTGAACAACCTGAGCACCAACTTTTACGGTTCGCGCGACAGCTTGGCATCGAACGACGTACTGTTCGCCTACTTGAGCAACAGCATGAACACAGCTGAACAAGCGCCAACGGCCAACGGTGGCATTTCAGAATCGGCGTTTATCGGGCAATTTGTCCGTGTTAACTACAGCCTTGGCGAGGCGTGGTCGCTGGCCGGAACGGTCCGCCGTGATGGCTCTTCTCGCTTCGGTCGAAACAACCGCTACGGCATCTTCCCATCATTCTCAGCAGCCTACAACATGACTGAGTTGCCCTGGGTGGCCGAGAAGGACTGGATTGACTTCTGGAAGCTCCGCGCAAGCTGGGGCCAGAACGGAAACGCCGACGGCATTGGCAACTTTGACTACACGTCCTTGATTTACAATGGCCTGAACTACACCTTCGGAAGTGAACAGGTGCAGGTCAATGGTGCGGGACCCATCAATACTTCCAATCCTGATTTGAAGTGGGAAACGGTGGAACAAACCAATGTGGGCATCGACGCGGACTTGTACAAAGGCAAGCTTAACATCGTCGCCGACTACTTCATCAAGAACACCAACGACATGTTGGCGGTGGTTCCACTGCCCGGCGTTGTCGGCTTCTTGCCATCAGCAACCAATGTAGCATCGGCTCGAAACTCCGGTTTTGAGTTCATGGTCAACCACCGCAACCAAAAGGGACTTGTCGAGTACGAAATCGGTGGTAACATCTCGTTCATCCGCAACGAAGTAACGGACTTGGGTGAAGGTGGCCAACCGATTTCAACGGGTTCGGTCTTCGGCATTGGCGACTTGGTGGCCTACACTGAGATCGGCCAGCCTATGGCGTACTTCTACGGATATGAGACGGCAGGCATCTTCCAAACGGACGAAGAGGCAGCTGCCTACGAAGCATTGCCCAATGCACAGGCTGGTGATGTCATCTTCGTTGACCAAAATGGTGACGGCGTCATCGATAGCGATGACAAAACCATGATCGGAAATCCCCATCCGGATTTCACCTATGGTTTCAATGCATCAGCGAACTACAAATCTTTTGACTTCAGCCTGTTCCTGCAGGGAACGTATGGCAATGAGATTCTGAATGGGGTGTTCCGTTACGACCTCAACACCACCAACCTTCCCGTTGAGGCACTCGAGCGTTGGACAGGAGAGGGCACGAGTGATTGGTACCCGCGCATCTCGCACAGCGATCCCAACCAAAACAACCGCATCTCCGACCGTTTTGTGGAGGACGGTTCGTTCCTCCGCGTCAAAAACGTCCAGTTGGGCTACACCTTGCCAGAGAGCGTGATGCAACGTTTGCAGATCGGAAAGTGTCGTGTATATGTAGCGGCGAGCAACCTATTCACCTTCACCAAGTACTCCGGTCTCGATCCTGAAATCGGAACACGCGGTACGTTGGAGATCGGCATTGATCGCGGATTCTATCCCGCAGCCCGTTCCTTCATGGCCGGCGTAAACGTTAACTTCTAATCCACACAACCATGAAACAACAGAAAACACTCTTTATGATTGGATTCCTCGCTGTCTCTTTGGTAGCGTGTAAGCAGGAATTCCTCGACATCACTCCGTTGGTCGGTTCAACCGAGGCCAACTACTACCTCACGCCTGAGGACGCAGAAGCAGCAACCATCGCTTGCTATAACAACCTTCAGCAAGAGGTCACGAACATCCAAGGCAGCGCGCAATTGGCGCCGCATTTCCGTTGGTACTTCGGTGACATTTGTTCCGATGATTCTTTTAAAGGAGGATCGGGCGACGGCGATGAGCCGGATTTATTCTTGTTCGAAAACTTCCAAGGCAATTCTTCCAGCAAGCTTTTGTTGGGGGAGTGGCAGGTCGCTTACCGTGGCATCGCCTACTGCAACTTGGCGTTGAACAACATCCCGAACATCGAGATGGACCCAACGGAAAAGGCGCGCTACCTCGGCGAGGCGGCGTTTATCCGAGCGTATTGGTACTTCAATCTGGTGACGGTCTTCGGCGATGTACCGCTCATTCTGAACAACCTTTCACCGAGCGAATACCAGCAGGGCCGAACGCCCGCTGCAGAAGTATGGGCGCAAATCGAAGCGGATTTGACCGCGGCACGCGAAGCGTTGCCGAAACGCAGCGCCATTTCTGTAGGGGAGATTGGACGTGCGACGTGGGGCGCTGCCACTGCGTTGTTGGCCAAGGCACATGCGTACCAAGGAGAGTGGCAACCGTGTAACGACTTGTGCATGGATATCATTGCTTCTCAGGAGTACTTCCTCGACCCGGACTACGCCAATATCTTCACGGAAGCGGGCGAAAACGGTCCAGGTTCCATTTGGGAGATCCAGTACATGAACGCTTCAGGAGGTAACTGGGGCAACCAGCTGGAAGGCACCTTCACCAATGTATGGCAGCGTGCACGTGGCCAGTTTGGCGGTTACGGATTCAATATTCCGGAGCAGGGTTTTGTGGATGAATTCGAAAATGGAGATCCCCGTTTGGCGGCAACCGTCTTCCAAGTTGGCGACCAAATGGGGGACCGCGGGACCTTCACGTTGGAGGCTACTGGCATGCCCCACTTGTACTACCCGAAGAAGTTCTTCATCAATGCATCTGACGAGGCACCCGTCGGTGATCCCAATCCACATGGATACTCGAATGACCGCGTCATTCGCTACGCAGACGTCCTGCTGTTCGCTGCGGAGTCAGCTTTCTACATCGGGGATGAAGCCCTGGCACGGCAGCTGACCAACATTGTCCGTGCGCGGGCGCGCAACAACAACAGCGCCATTTTGCCGAATCTTTCGGCGGAGACAGGCCAAGACTTGTTGGACGCCATCTTGCACGAACGCCGCGTGGAATTGGGATTGGAGGGGCATCGCTTCTTTGACTTGGTTCGTCAAGGACGGGCAGCAGAAGAATTGGCTGACTTGGGCTTCACGGCCGGAGTCAACGAAGTGTTCCCCATTCCGGAAGTGGAAATCACGCTTTCTGGCGGTCTGATCACCCAAAACAATGGATACTAAAATGAACAAGTACATCACTCTGGCATCCATCGCATTTGGCGTGGTGCTTTACAGCTTGCAAGGCTGCAAGCCCTATGAAGAAGAAGGCATTGAATTGCCAGGCGCACCTACAGCGTCCATCTCGTGGTCATTCATCGACGCAGTGGATTCACTGGGACAGGTTGTGGGCATTGATTCTAACCGCGTTGAATTCTCTGCCGCAGACGTGGAAGGGGCATTCTTGCAGCTTTGGGATTTCGGCAACGGCCAGACATCGGATCAGCAACTCGATACTGCGTATTACCCTGTGGAAGGGGACTACGAAGTGTCGTACTCTGTGCACACCGCAGGTGGCATGGGATTGGCGAGTGAGACCATCACCATCGAACAGACCCTGGAATTGCCTTGCGCTGGAACCTTGGCGCTCTTGACGGGATGTGAAAACCAAAAAACCTGGAAATTCTCTGATGAAATCGGAGCCATCTCCGTGGGCCCTGACCCCTACAGCACCGAATGGTACACATCTCCTCCCGCAGGATTGGAAACGTTCCAAAATGACGACCGTTATCAGTTCACTGAGGACGGGATTTACCTGTACAATAACAACGGGAGCACCATGAATCCATTTGAGGGCTACGTTGAGACTGAGATTGCCATCGACCCTACGAATTACCTTTTGACGGAAGGTACAGGTACATCGGGTGAAGACCAGATCAACCTATCTGCGTTTTCTGAAGATCTCTGCGGATTCATGGGCGTATGGGATTCGGGTCCTGTGTATGACATCTTGGAACTCACCGAAGATCGTTTGGTTATCCATGGCCCAATTCAAACCGGCGACTGCCAGCAGTCGGCCGGCTGGTTCACCCTCATTTTCGTGGTTGATCTCTGATGAAAAAGCTCAACGGAATATTGGTGTTGGCTTGTGCAGTTGGATTGAGTTCCTGCGAGGGGTGTGGTGATCCAGAACCTCCGGTAAACTCGGAAATCCGTTGGGCCAATGATGTGACCGTGTTCGAAACTGCTGACTTGGATGCTGTCACCCTGACAGTCACCCTTGGTCAGGTGAACACGGAACGCGTAACGGTTGATTACGCCTCTCTTCCGGGAACAGCCACCGAAGGAGATGACTTCATTCCGGTGTCGGGAACATTGGTTTTCGAGCCCGGAGAATTCTCGAAGGACATTTCGATTGAGATTGTATCGGACGAATACCTCGAGCCGGACGAATTTTTTACGGTGGA
>CAXREW010000128.1:0-7081 GCA_964229455.1 Flavobacteriaceae bacterium
GCCAATGACGGCATCAGCCCCGCTGGGCTCGCCGCACTTGAAGCTGCCGGTCACCGCGTTTGGACGGACTTCGTTCCTGCTGAAGCACTCGCAGAATTCATCAATTCAGAAAACGTAGACGGCCTGCTGGTTCGCAGCGCCACCAAGGTTCGTGAGCCGCTCATTGACGCGTGTCCCGACCTGAAGTTCATCATCCGCGGCGGTGTTGGTATGGACAACATCGATGTGGCCTACGCACGGTCGAAAGGCGTGCAGGTCAACAACACGCCCGCAGCTAGCTCACAAAGCGTAGCCGAATTGGTCATGGGCCACCTCTTCACCTTGTGTCGCTTTTTGCACGACAGCAACCGCCGCATGCCGGTGGAAGGCGGCGAACAATTCAAGGCCTTGAAAAAAGCGTACGGCAAGGGCCGCGAATTGCGCGGTATGACCCTGGCCGTTGTAGGCTTCGGCCGCATCGGACAGTCGCTCGCGCAATACGCCCTCGGGTGTGGAATGAAGGTGATTGGCGTAGACCAAAACACCGGAACGCACGCACTTACGGTTGACATTGCTGGGCAGCAAATCAGCGTTGACATTCCACTGGTCACGTTGGACGAAGCCCTCACAGCAGCGGATGCCATGAGCTTGCACATCCCCGCGCAAGCCGATGGCCAAGCCGTCATCGATGCCGAAGCCATCGCCAAAATGAAGCCCGGTGCACTCCTTCTCAATGCCGCACGTGGCGGTGTAGTAGACGAGGATGCCATGCTCGAAGCGTTGGACTCCGGTCAATTGGGCGGGGCAGGCGTTGACGTATTTGTTGGCGAGCCCAAGCCTCGATTGGATGTCATCCGCCACCCGCGCGTTTCCCTGACCCCCCACGTCGGCGCAGCCACCGGTGCAGCACAAGAGCGCATCGGTTTGGAAATTGCCCAGATTGTGCAGGAAATTAGCGCAAAACAACCCGCTTGACCTGGTTCAACCCGTTCCGCATCATTGTCCCCGCTACGGACAAACCCCATCTGGTGGCCTCCCGCTCTTATGTGAGCTACGGGAAGGCTGAATTGCAGGACAAACTCGACCGCAATCCGTACTCGTACCTGCACGTCATCAACCCCGCCGGAACGGGCAAAGCGCCCTTCAAACGCGGGTCGGAAGCCTTTTATGGCTTGGTCCGCGAACAGTTCGAAGCTTTTCTAGAGCAAGGGTGGTTTACTGCAGACGATGAACCTTCATTTGCGGTTTACCGCCAAACCGCTGAACACCACACATGCACCGGCATTGTGGGAATCTTGAGCGTAAAGAGTATTCGGCAAGGCCGCCTGAAACTGCACGAGCAAACACTCGAAAAGCGGGAAAAGCTGTTTGCCAAGTACCTCGACACCGTCGGTTGTCATGCCGAGCCCGTACTGTGCATGTATCCGGACCACGATGCGAAAGGCACGGACACGTCGGCATGGGTGGACACTTGGACTGCGGATCATCGCCCGGACATGGACTTCAGCACGACGGATCGCATCCGCCACACGGTGTGGTTGGTTCATGCGCGTGAAGCCGACGACTTGGGCCCCTTGCTCAACGCCATCCCAGCGATGTACTTGGCCGATGGCCATCACCGCATCGCTTCAAGCCTGAGGCTCGCTGACAAACACCCCGATGCGCCATCCAAGCAGCACGTTTTGGCGTATGCCCTTCCGGCATCCCAACTGGCCATTCGCCCCTATCACCGCGTTTTGCGGCACCCCGGCTGGGACGTCGGCCAATGGGAGGACGCTTTTGACTCATTAAAGGACCACCTGAGCTGGCAGCGGATTGCGGAAGATGCGCCCGCGCCATCTGCTGTTGGATGCCTCCACGTCCACACACCCCAACAATCCTGGGCGCTGGCTTGGAACGAAGGCTTTCGAACCGACGGAGCAGTGGACGCCGAAGTGTTACAAACGCATGTGTTCAAGCCCCTTTTTGGCATTGAAGACGCCCGAAACGATGCCCGACTGTCCTATGCGCCCGGCACGTTGGACTCGGCAGCGTTGAAAGCCAAATACGGCGCTCAACCCGAACAGGCCTTGTTTGAATTGCCCGCCGTCACGTCGGAACAGCTGATGCATACGGCGGATCAAGGTGGATTTTTGCCACCCAAAAGCACCTGGATTGAACCGAAACTACGGAGTGGATTGTTTATCCATGAGATCCAATGACAAACACCGCCTCCATTTCCGATCGACTGCACGCGCTGAAAGCATCATTACCGGCACACGTTCAACTTGTCGCCGTGAGCAAAACCAAGCCCGTTGAACTCCTCCAAGAGGCGTTGGATGCCGGCCAGGTCGACCTCGGGGAAAACCGGGTCCAGGAGATGAATGCAAAGGCCGAGCATTTTGACGGGCAACAAGTCCGCTGGCACCACATCGGCCACCTGCAAACCAATAAGGTCAAACAGGCCATCCGCCATGCCCACCTCATTCATGCCGTTGACAGCGATCGCTTGCTCGCTGAAATTGATAAGCGCAGCGAAAACGCCGGCCTCCAATCCCGGGTTTTGCTTCAGCTGCACATCGCGCAAGAAGCGCAAAAGCACGGCATGACGGAAGCCGAGTTGGACACCACCCTGAACACCATCGCAAGCGCTCCGCTGAAGCACACGGAAGTTTGCGGCCTGATGGGCATGGCAACGTTCACCGACGATGCGGCACTAGTCCAACGCGAATTCAAATCATTGCGAACGCTGGTCGACCGCTACAACCCCGGGCATTGGAACACCTGCTCCATGGGAATGAGCGGGGACTGGCACATCGCCGTCGATGAAGGCTCCACCTTGGTCCGGGTTGGCAGTGCAATTTTTGGAAGCCGATGAACCGCCTGTACGAACCGTGGTTTCGGGCGTGGCTCATCCTCGCACCCATCATTGGCCTGAGCAGCTATTACCTCATGCGCAATTCCTGGCGTCGCATCCGGGACATCATGCAAGGCAACGCCGGCAGCGTTTGGGACGCGCCCTCCGTTCCCGATGTGGCCGAGCCGCCATCCTTTGTACTTTACGCCATTGCTGCCACCGTGCTTTTTACCATTTTCTGGGCGGGGGTGTCAAAATTGTACGTCCAATCCCAAACTTCCGATTCTTCGAACCCATGAGCCGCATCCATTTCTTCTTCATCTGCCTTCTGGCAGGCGGAGCTATCCACGCCCAAACGCCGAGTTTGATTGAAGCCGCCGAATACGATCCCACTGCGAATCGATGGTTCATTTCCAACGGGTCCAGCATCCTCGAAACCGCAGACGGTGGAGCGAGCTATGCCTACTTCGGATCGGGATCAGCCACCCACGGCATGGAGGTAGTCGATGGGCACCTGTTTGCCATCGGCAATAACGTCGTGCGTGCTTACGACCTGACAACAGCAGACCTCATCGGGTCCCTCTCCATCCCCGGAGCAGGGTTCCTCAATGGGATGGGTAGCCGCAGTGGCGAGCTGGTTATCAGCGATTTTTCCAACGGCAAATTGCACCGGGTCGACATCACCGATCCCGCCAACATGACCACCGAGGTGCTAGTGAACGCCACCGGAACAACACCCAACGGCGTGGTCATCGACGAAGCCAATAACCGCGCTATCGTGGTCAATTGGGGCGGCAATGCGCCGATTTTGGATGTGGACCTCGCGACGGGTGAATTCAGCATCGCATTGAACACCGGACTGGGCAACTTGGACGGGGTGGACATGGACGGTTCGGGCCAGGTTTACGTGAGCTCGTGGTCGCCCGCTCGCATCACGCGGTACGCGAATGACTTCTCCACTTCGGAGACCGTGGTCCAAGGCGCCAGCTCGGGCCTCGCCAACCCCGCGGACATCAGCTACGCCGTCGAAACGGACACCTTGGGTGTAGCAAACAGCGGCAATGGCACGCCGTCGTTTCATGATTTCGGAGCGACGAATCAAGTTGAAGCAATCGAAACGGAAGAATTCGCCCGTTGGACGGCTGAGGGGCTTTCGCTTTCCTCCCCCATGGCGGGCACTTGGCACATCCAGGCGTACAATTACACGGGGCAGTTGCTGGATTCCCAACGCATCGACTTGCCAAATGCCCCGACACTCGTCCCCATGGAGCGATTGAATTGGGACGCATCGTTGCAACAGATTTGGCAGATCACTGCACCCTCAGGCCGGCAGATGAGCGTCAGGCCGGATCAACGTCAACGATAAGCCGGATGCGCTTGAAGCGTTCATCGGCTTGGAAGGCATCGAGGTCCTCCTTGAGGAGCGCCTTGTAAGCATCCGGACGCAATTCGCGTTCGAATTTCACGAGCAGCACGCGGTGGTGCAGGTCGTTGATGCGGCTGATCATGGGCGTCTCAGGACCGATGACCCGGGCCATGAACCGCTGGATCAAACGAGCTGCCAGCACTTCGGCCGCGGCTTCCAACCGCTGTACATCAGTGTGCTTGAGGGTCAACCGCACCAATCGCACAAAAGGCGGGTACCGGTAATTCTTGCGCTCAATCAATTCCTGATTGACCAATCCCATGTAATCGTTTGCCATGACCTTGGTCATCACCCAGTGGTCCGGGTTGTAGGTCTGCAGGATGACCTTGCCCCGCTCCCCCGAACGGCCCGCGCGCCCCGCCACCTGCGTCAGCATTTGGTAAGCCCGCTCAAAGCTCCGGAAATCCGGGAAATTGAGCATGCGGTCAGCACTCAATACGCCCACCAGCCCGACGTGGGCAAAGTCCAATCCTTTGGTCACCATCTGCGTGCCAACCAAGATGTCAAACTCGCGGTTCGCAAACGCACGAACCAACCGCTGGTGGCCGTGGCGGCTCCGCGTGGTGTCCGCATCCATCCGAGCCACGCGGGCGTCAGGAAAGTGCTCCGACAACTCCTCTTCGATGCGCTCGGTACCGAGGCCTTTAGGCTTCATCGTGGATTTGCCACATGAAACACACACCGTCGGCGGCGGATCCACGACGTACCCGCAGTGGTGGCAGTTCAGTTCATTCTTCCATTTGTGGACGGTCAATGGGACGTCGCAGCGCTCGCACTCCGGAATCCATGCGCAGGTCTCGCATTGCCACATGGGGCTGTAGCCCCGCCGGTTTTGAAACAAGATGACCTGGCGCCCGGACTCGAGCACCGCCTCCATTTCCAATTTCAACAAGCGCGAAAAATGCCCGTACATGGCACGTTGCCGGTGGGCCTTTCGCAGATCGGCGCACCAGATTTCCGGGAGCATCACGCCGCCATAGCGCTCGCTCATCTCCACCCGATCAAGGCGTCCTTGGGTCGTAAGCCAATGCGTTTCGACAGAAGGGGTCGCTGAACCCAAGACGCAAAACGCCTGGTCGCGGGCCGCCATCCACATCGCCACATCCCGCGCTTGGTAACGGGGCGCCGGATCGTATTGCTTAAAACTAGGCTCGTGCTCCTCATCGACGATGATCAAACCAAGCTGTTGCATCGGCAAAAACAAGGCGGAACGAGGCCCCACGATCAGTTTGGGGGTGGGCCGTCCTTTGCCGAGCACTTCCAGCCACGTCTCCGTTTGCTCTCGGCGGGTAAATCGGCTGTGGTAGACATGCAAAAAGGCAGCGAAGTGATGGGAAAGCCGTTGGATGAGCTGGGTGGTCAAGGCAATTTCCGGAACAAGGAAGAGCACCGTTTCGCCGCGCTCGAGGGCATCGGCAATGAGGTGAATGTACACCTCGGTCTTCCCCGATCCAGTGACGCCGTGGAGCAGGGCCATGCGCCCAGCCTGTTGGCTGGCACGCAAAGCCGTATACGCTTCCGCTTGATGAGCACTCAAAGCCGGTAGCGGAATCGATGCACTGGAGCCCATTTGCTCGCTTGCATCCACCACGCGTTCGTTCCTTTCCCAAAGCCCTTTGGCTTCCATGCGTTTGACCGCCGCCGCATCGGCATCCGCTCGCACCAATACTTCCTTCTCGGACACGATGGCATCGCGCTCGCCGCCTTGCTCCTCCGCCAACTGCAGAAACGCCGTCAGAATGCGCGCTTGCTTCGGTGCTCGTCGGTCCAATTCGTCCAAGGCCGCACCCAATGCCGCTTCGTCGCGCAGCGGTTCAGGCAATTGAAGGGTGCGCTCCGTCTTGGGCTTGTAGCGTTCTTTCCAGTCTTCTTCGGAGACAATCAGCTGCGCTTGTACCAATTGGTTGACCCAACGCTGCGGGTGCTTCACGTCCAACACTTCAGCCGCTTCGGACAGTTGAATGCCCTTGCGCAATTCGATCGCGTCGAAGAGCACCTGCGCCTGGGGCGCTAGGCCGCGCAAGTCATCGAGGTTGGCTTCGGGGTGAACCACGAGTCGGGTTTGACTGGACAATTTCAGGCCGCTGGGAAGTGCAGCCGCCATCACTTCACCGCGCGTACACATGTAATACGCGGCCATCCATTCCCACATGCGGAGTTGGCCCGACGTCACCACCGGACGGTCATCGACCACGGCGTCCATGGGACGGGCTGCATAGCCCTTAGGGGCCTCTTGGTGCAGGCGGCACACCACCCCTGTGTACCGTTTGCGTGCCCCCACTTGCACCACCACCCGCATGCCAATCTCCAGTGCCTCGTCCACCCCTTCGGTGACATACGTGAGGAGGTTGGGCAACGGGAGCGGCACCAACACATCGGCATAGGGAGGCAACGGCGTCATGGGTTGGCAAATTGGGAAGAATTATGCAGAGGAACTAACGAACTTGAAGGAAAAAGAACTGTTATTTGGGTATGCCAATGACCGCCAACCCCCTGACCGCAGGAACCCCTGCCCCCGCTTTTGAAACAACCCTCCAAGACGGAAGCACGCGCTCCCTTGCTGATTATGCCGGCAAGAAACTAGCGCTCTATTTCTATCCCCGGGACATGACGCCCGGCTGCACCGCGCAAGCGTGCAATTTGACCGAACACTACGACGGCCTCAGCGAGGCGGGCATCGAAGTGCTCGGCGTGAGCCCCGATCCCGCTGCAAAGCACTTGAAGTTCATCGATAAGTACAGCATCGCTTTTGATTTGGCGTGCGATGAAGACCTCAGCCTCCACAAAGCATTCGGGGTATGGGGACTCAAAAAATTCATGGGAAAGGAATACGAAGGCAC
>CAXREW010000129.1:0-4979 GCA_964229455.1 Flavobacteriaceae bacterium
CCGGCGTTAGCCAATTCCGCAGCCGCTGCTGCCTCCGCCGCACGCTTTCGCTCCTCTTCCTCCTCTTCAAGTTGGGTAATGATTTCCGCAATGCGGTCGTCGCGCTCATCTTCCGGGAGGTCGCAGATCTCGAGCAGACTGTCCTGCTCGGCGATGGTATTCAAGTTGGTAACGAGTTCCGTAAGGTTGTCCGCCATGGCATCGACCTCATCAAACCGCTCGTTCTCATCCTCCATGAAGGTGCGCGCGCTGTCGTAATACGCTTGGGCGTTGGTGTAGTCCAAGTCCTCCATGTACAGGTCGCCAAGCATGAGGTAGCTCTTCATGCGCTGGCGCGTGTTTTCGTCATTCACCAACAGGGATTCCTTCAGCAGCCCCACCGCATCATCGCGGCGTCGCTCCTCCAACGCCAAGGTCGCGAGCGCATAAAAAATCTGGTCCTGGTAGATGGCGTTCTTGTCATCTTCCAACATCTCCTCCAACAACTCAATGATGGGTTCGCTATCGGTTTCGCGCCGATCAAACGCCATCGCCTGTTTGATTTTGGCGTAAAACTCCAGCTCGTACGGTGTGCGCAAATCCACCACTTCATTGTAGCGTTCGATGGCTTTCTCTGATTGTCCGGCCGCCTCATAGCATTGAGCTAAAATGAACAGCAAACGCGCGTGGTCCTTTCGCTTCTCTACGTAGTCAAATGCCTCTTCCAGCTTTTCAATAGCAGCTTCAACCTCGTCGTGTTTCAAGTGAAAATCCGCATACACCTCATGCACGTATACCATGACCTCAGGGTCCTCCACGCGCTTAACCTGAGCGGCCTTGATGAGGGTGTTGCTGGCGCGGACCCGGTCGTCGAATGCCATATACGTACGAGCCATCCAAGCGTTAGACCAGGCCTGGGCATCCGGGTAGTACAACGTTCGCACAAGTTATTGGAACACCTCCAGGGCTTTTTCCGTCTCACCTTTGATCAAGTGCGCCCGCGCAATCACGTCGTGATTGTCGTCAATCCATTTGTTGAGCTCAGGACGCTTCAAGTCCTTTTGTTCGCGGCGAGAGGGCGACATGGTGTGCTTGTCCACCACCTTCGTACACTTCTCAATGGCACGCTCCATTAAGGGGTATACCTGCTGAGCGGTTGTTTCGTCAACCGGCGGGAAAATGGGTAGGATCTCATCCCAGTTTTCCTCATAACCTTCATACAACACCTGCTCAGCCTCCTTCATCGCCTCGGTGGCATAGAAGAATCCGTTGTACTTAGCGTGCATGTTATGGTAGGCTCGGTAGGCGAAGCCGTCCCGTGTCGTGGAACATCCCGTTACCATGAGGAGGATAACCATCCCCCATCCCAACATCCCGTGTTTGCTCATCTTATTTGGTCCCATGGACAGGTGCTCAACGCAGAATCCGCTAAATTATTCCAAACGCGGCGACCAAACGATGCCTTTTTGTGTATTCCGCGATATTTGTTCCCAGCTATGGCACAACTCAACGACTTCCGCGAACGCTGGTTCAAGCGCTACCGCTTGGTTCTGCACGAGGAGCAATCCTACAAGGAACGGTGGCAAATGACCGTCAATCGTTGGGGGTTGGCCGCCACTTCTGGCACGCTGCTGATTGTTGTGGCAGGACTTACCTACCTCATCGTCGCGTGGACGCCACTCCGTGAGTACATCGTACCCGGGTACGTCAGCGAGGCCAGCCGAATGCGCGCCATCGATGCGGAATTGCGCGCGGACAGTGCGCTCAACGCATTGGCTGTTCAAGAACGATACATGAACGACCTGCGGACCGTGCTTACGGGACAAGTGGTGGTGGATAACGTCGAGCCGGCTTTGTTGGACAGCGCAGCCATGGCCGACACAGAAGAAGGGTTGAATGACTGGGGGTTGACCGAGGAAGACTTAGCCTTGCGCGAGCGTGTCGAAGACGAAGACCGGTTTGCATTGCAACGCGCGCAATCCAGTGATCGGGCCTCAAAGAGCATTCCATTCGCGCCACTGCAGGGTGAAATCTCCTCGGAGTTCGACCCGGCCATCGGGCATTATGGGGTCGATTTTGTTGCGCCGGTTGGGTCGATGATTCACGCGGTGGACGATGGCACTGTGATGCTCGCCTCGTACACTTCAGACGGCGGATACGTGGTCAACATTCAGCACCCCGGCAACCGCATTTCCGTGTACAAGCACAACCAAAGCTTGCTTGTCGAGGCGGGCGACCGGGTTCAAGCTGGTGACCCCATTGCGGTGTTAGGTGGAACGGGAACACATTCAACCGGTCCCCATTCCCACTTCGAATGGTGGGTGGATGGCACGGCGCTCGACCCGGTGCAATGGCTCCCGGAATACGCTCCTGAGCGGCCCGAATAACCGAGGGTTAGCCCTTCAATACAATGTCGAAATCGACAAGGTCGACGAACCGCTGAATGCGCTCGTCCAATTCTCCTTGGGTCAAACTCAGCAGGCGCTCGGTACCAAACTGCTCGCAGGTGAATGACGCCAGCGCTGACCCCAAGACCACCGCGCGCTTCATGTTTGCAAACGACGTGTCGTCGGTGTGCGCCAAATAACCAATGAAGCCTCCGGCAAAAGAGTCGCCTGCACCGGTGGGATCCAACACCTCCTCCAACGGCAGCGCAGGGGCGAAGAAGACCTCGTCTTGATTGAAGAGCAGTGCGCCGTGCTCGCCTTTTTTGATGACCAGGGTGGATGGACCCATGGTGAGGATTTTTTGAGCGGCCTTCACCAAGGAGTACTCGCCGGATAGCTGGCGCGCCTCCTCGTCGTTGATGGTCAGCACATCGATGCGTTGCAATACCGCTTTGAGAGGCTCAAGCGCGATGTCCATCCAAAAATTCATGGTGTCCAACACGACGAGCTTGGGGCGCTTAGCCATCTGATCCAACACGCTCGCCTGGACGTTGGGGTCCAAGTTGCCAAGCATGACGTAATCCGACTGCTTTGCGGATTCTGGAACGACCGGCTTGAAATCCGCCAACACATTCAAGTCTGTGGTCAGCGTGTCGCGGGAGTTCATGTCCATGTGGTACTTCCCTTCCCAAAAGAAGCTCTTCTCTCCTTTCCGGCATTCGAGGCCTTCCGTGTTGACCCCGCGTGACTCGAGTTCGGCGATGAACGACTGGGGGAAGTCGTCCCCAATGACCGAGATGATGTGCTGCTCCTTCGCAAATTGACTCGCGCTGAGGCCGATGTAAGAGGCGGCTCCACCTACGATTTTACCTGAAGAAGCGAATGGGGTTTGGATGGCATCAAAGGCCACGGTACCAACGGTTACTAAACTCATGTTTCCAAAAATCTGCCGCAAAGGTACCGGTTCTTCATCGAGTCAGCCGGGCTGATGCAACATTCTTGCAAGTGTCGCCGTATAGGCTGCAGACGCAAAAAAATTTCCTAATTCGTCCACGAACGAAAAGAAAGGATTATCTTTGCCGTCCGAATATTCCTCCATAGCTCAGTTGGTTAGAGCATCTGACTGTTAATCAGAGGGTCCCTGGTTCAAGTCCAGGTGGGGGAGCCAAACAAAAGGAAAGGCGGTTATACCTTCACGGTGTAACCGTTTTTTGTTTGCCCCATGATTGCTCGCGCCCTTCCTGCCTTTGTTCTGGTTTTCATCAGCTTCCTTGTGGCCACACCCCAAACCACTTCTACTTCAGATGATAGCTTGCGGATCGCGCCGAAAACCATTCAAATCACAGACAACGTTGCGCGCTCCTTGTTGGACTACACCACGAGTGATGAATTGGGGTTGAACCAGATGTTTGCTCCAGCGGGTTGGACCGAAACCATTGTTCGTTTGCAATTCGAGCTTCGTGGGATTGTTCTCGGGGGCACACTCGGTTTGGAGTTTGCAGAGGGAACACGTGTTTACGACAAAAACGATGGTTTCATTGTGCCAGCAAACACCAAGGTTCGAATCTTCAATGCGGGCGCGTCGGACCTGCATTTGATTGAGGTGTTGCGACCAGCATACACAGAACAGCGCGCGGAAGTATTTGACTCATTCTAATCCTCTTCAAGACCAAACCCTTGTGGAGTTCCGCATTGCGTGCGACTTTGCGGCCATGTTTCGAATAACCGCCCTCTTCTCAGTTGTACTGCTGATTGCTTGCAACGCCCCGTCATCTCCAACAGATGCTGTAACACCCGCGTCGGAAGCCGTTCGCACGTCCGCGCAGTTGACAGTTACCGCTGAAAACACAGCGCTTCGGCTGACAGAAGGTGAGGCATTGGTTTTTGCCCCAGCAAAGCAGCCGCTGGAAACAGAAATTGCGGTGTTCGTCAACCCGAATAACACCTTCCAGTCTTACATGGGAATCGGTGGGGCCATCACGGACGCATCAGCTGAGGTGTTTTCCAAGTTGAGCGCGCCCGTGCAATCCCAATTCATGGAGGCCTACTTCGGGGAAGGAGGTATCAACTACAACATTGTTCGGACGAGCATCCACAGCTGCGATTTCGGATTAGGTAGCCACACCTACATCGAAGAAGGAGACTCAGCCCTGACCACGTTCGATATCGAACCCGACCGCGCGAAGCGCATTCCGATGATCAAGCGGGCTGCGGCGATGATTGGAGATGATCTGGTGTTTTACGCAAGCCCGTGGAGCCCGCCGGCCTTCATGAAAACCAACGAAAACATGCTCCGCGGCGGCTCATTGTTGCCCGAATACTACCAAGCATGGGCTAACTACTTCGTGAAATTCATCGAGGCCTACGAAGCGGAGGGACTTCCGGTTTGGGGGGTGACAATCCAGAATTAACCCATGGCAACTCAACGTTGGGAATCATGCATTTACACCGCTGAACAGGAGCGTGATTTCTTGAAAAACAACCTCGGCCCCACCATGGAGGCTGCCGGCTACGGAGACAAGAAAATTGTGGTGTGGGACCATAATCGCGACCTCATCACGCACCGCGCGAACACAATTTTTGACGACCCCGATGCAGCGAAGTACGCATGGG
>CAXREW010000130.1:0-6225 GCA_964229455.1 Flavobacteriaceae bacterium
CCGTGAAATTAAAGGGAGTAATCGCGAAGACGAACCCCTCCAAACCGCGGTATTCCATGCGGTTCCAAATGCCGTCCTGACTATCCGGCTGAACATCCTGAATTTCTTGAAGGAAGTAGGCGTTAAAGCGCAGGAAATCAATCACGTCACAGGCTGCGTCAATTTCAGCTTGGAAAATGTTTTTGGACTGTGCCAACATGGTGGCCGCATTGATTTTGGCGCGGTAAGGTCCGGCAATCAAATCCGCAGCTTTGAGGAAAACCGCGGCACGTTCATTCCAGGGCAAAGCAGACCACGAGGGGCGGGCCGCCATGGCCGCATTGATTGCAGCCTCTACATGTCCCTTATCGCCATAGTTGAAATGCCCGAGGATGTGTTGATGGTCATGGGGCGGCGACATCGGACGCTTGTCTTCGGTTCGCACGGCCTCTGGACCAATGTACATTGGCACATCGATGGGCGATTGGCCGTACATCTCACGGTAGACGCGAAGCACTTCTTCACGTTCAGGCGTCCCCGGTGCATACGATAAAACTGGCTCATTGACAGGGTAAGGAATGTTGAAATTGCCTCTGGACATAAAAGTGGAGTTTTTGTTCAATTCGTTGTGCAAAGCTAATCCAACTCCCATCAAGGACCGGTAGACAGCGACATAACTTGGCAGTTGATTCAATACGTGCCAGCCCATGAAACGCTTTGTTCCAATTTCATCACCTCGCCCGGTAACACGCCTCATCAAGTTTTGGTGTGTTTCATTGCTGACCATTCCCGCGCTCAGCGCTCATGCTCAGGGAGTCGAATGGTCTGAAAAAGACCTTGCGCGCTCGGTACATCGCGCTGAGCAGACGTTCCAAGGCGGAGAAATGAGCCGTGCATACGGGTTGTTTGCTCATCTGGTCAGCGTGGCGGGTGATCGGGCTTTTTTGCACTACCGATTTGGTGCGACTTGCACCTACACATCTCAGCGATTGAATGAAGCCGTCGAGCATTTGGAAATTGCACGCGAGCTCGGAATTCTCGATACCGAGGAGGCAGCAGGATGGCATTACTACAAAGCTCGGTACCACCATGCGCGATTTGAGTTTGATGAAGCGGCTGTGCATTTGCGTTCTGCGATCGACCAAGCATCGAACAAGGAAGCTTGGTTGGAAGATGCCAAGCTTCGATTTGGGCAATGCACCACCAATGCTTCATTCCCAGTTGTTGCGCAACAACTCCAAAGCGTTGAAACCTTGGTGTCTCATTCGGACGACTTTTTCCGGTTGTATGAAATCCCTGTGTCTGAGGGCCGGCTGCTGATCATTCCCGAACAGTTGCGCACCAAAGAAGACAAACGACGACATTACACCTCGCAGTTGCACTGGCTGCCGGGGCAACGCTTCGCATTTTATTCAAGCTATGGCAAGGACGGGGATACCGGTCTCGATGTTTACCGCGTTGCTGTTGACGGCGTTGGTGAATACGGCATCCCTGAAAAACTGCCCGCGCCGGTTAATACAGATTTCGATGACTGCGCTCCCGTCTGCATGCCAGGAAATGGCAGCCAAACAGCGGATCGATTGTTTTTCAGCAGTTCTCGGCCAGAGGCGTTAGGCGGCTATGACATTTTCCAAGTAGACGGAAATTTGACCGGGGTTTCCCTGGAATTGGTTCAAAACGAACAAGCACTTCAATTGCCGTTCGAAATCAACAGCACGGCTGATGAATTCCTCTATTGGGAAAACACCACAGAAGGGGAGGCTTGGCTCACCACCAATCGAAGCCAGGATTTTGAAGGCCGGGAAGTGTGGCGTTTCTCATTGGAACGAACGGCTGTGGCGCCAGTTGCCATTTCCATTAAAACAGATTTCAATTCAGGAGAGGGCCGATTGAGCATCCGCAAGGACGGAGAGGATCGAGTGGGTATTGAGCAAAGCATGTCCGGTAAAGCAACCGCTGACTTCCTTTTGGCTGCGGGTGAACCGTATCAAATCACATGGGAAGCTAAAGATGGAACGGTTGCTACAACCGAGCGCATTGCGTTGGCCCCGAGCGCGGCACCGGCATTCATCGCAGAGCCTTTGCGTTTTCAAGGAGTTCCAACTTCCAACAGCTTACAATCGCAACTAGATGGGCAACAAACCATGCAGCAGCCTGACATTCACTGGTCCTTTGCGGGGCTTTCCAGCCAAGTGGCTGCGTCCATGTTTGGTGAAACCATGAACCCTGACGCCTTTGCCGCTATTCGCGCCAATGGCATCCATAATGTCGGTATTGAAAAGGTATTGCAAGCTGCCAATGCAGAGAATACTGAAAGCCATTCCATTCCGGATTGGATGCTTGAAGCGATGCATGAAATTGGCGTAGCCACTACTCTTGAAGAGCTCCCGGAGCCCGTTCAACTTACGCGCGAAAAAGCTGTTAACATCCAGTCACGCATGGAGAAAACCCAATGCTGGGATGCGCCGGGATCTGAGGCGTGGAAAGTGCAGACGATGATTGAACGCTTTGGAGAACCCGCATTGGCATTGTTGTCGGAGGAGGTCAGGCAGCTGCGCATGCACGCCCAATCTGAACAAGACCGATGGGGCACCTGGAGTGACGCCATTGCAGAATATGTCTATCAAACCGGAGTGAATTCTGAGGATTGGAATGTGCTCCAAGCCTATTGCGAGGCTCAATTTCAAGCGTATGCTGGCGCATATGTACATGCCGAAGACATGTTCAGGCGCATCGATTCTCACCTTCGTTTTGAACGCTGGATCGCCGAAGCGCTTCCGATGGAAATCGAAGCCTTCAGAGAGGATTTTGGAACCATTATGACCGCGAATCCTTCGATCTTCAACGCATGCACTGCAGCAGCCCAAGCCGCTCATGAACAAGCGGGGATTCAGGAAAAGTTTGAGGACCTCCAAACAGCATTGTGGGGGACGTACACCGATCTCATCATCGGCTACCAAGATCTTGGGATCTATACATTGCCTGGTATGGAAAAGACCCAGTCTTGGTTCTTGCGCAGCGGCGGTATCATCGAAGAACTGCAAAACCAGACCAGTGCATCGGATCGCTTGACCAAAGGCCAGCAAGCTGTCGGATTGGCTTGGGAAACGTGCCGAGAAGGCGAACGTAAAAAGGACCAGGTACTGCTGGAATCTGAAATGAGCCCTGGTGCGTGGTGGGCATCCTTCGGCCCAGCAAATGATGGAGAACAAGCACAACAAGGCTATGCGGGTTATGAGTTGTTCGTCAAGCACGATGATCCCATCCTGAATCAAGCCCATGCTTACCAACAAGAATTGGACGTGTTGAGGACTTCGGCCAAGAACGAGGAGGCCTACACGTCCACCCTGAAGAGTGCAATTGCCATGCGTTCTTCCATTCAACAGGAAATGCTGGCGCTGTTCGGTGGAGAAAGTGCGTACACAGATGTAGCTGACAAAAGCAAGAAAGCATCCAACGCCATCGAAACACCAAAAGTTGAACCAGTCGAGGTGCCATTCGAGACCGTTCCTGCCGCAAGTCCTGCGAATGAGGAAGTCGCTGAGGCAGTTCGCCCGATTGAAACATCGAATGCCAAAGAAAACTCAACGGCCACTCCCGAGCGGTTGACCGTCGAATCCATGCGCTACACGGTGCAAATCGGCGCCTTTGCGAATGAACCCAACTTTGAAGGATTGCCTACAACAGAGGAGGTATTTGCATTGAACACCAATGGGAGATTGACGAAATACGGATCAGGGAAATTTGAGAATTACGAAGCGGCACAAGCCCATCTTAAAACCCTTCGTTCATGGGCTGAAGATGCATTCATCAAATTGATTCCTGTCAAATCTACGGTGTCGAATGTGGAGCCTGAAATTCCAACACGCAAGGAGCCAGTGGCCGCTGAAGTCAAGAAGACTCCGACTCCAAAGCCAATAACTGAAGCCAAAAGAACAAAGCAATTTCGCGTGCGCATTGTTTCATACACCGAGACACTGAAACCGACCGAAGTCGCAACGTTGTTGCGGTTGGGAAATGAGGTGCCATTGAAAACTGCACGGTTGTCCACTGAAACAGTCTACTTTACCGATACCTTTGATTCGTTGAATGCTGCAAAAGATGCACTGACGTTGTGCATGAAACGCGGATTCAACGATGCAGAAATTGAAGTATTGTACAAATGACAACTCGACAAAATGGAGTGGTCGCAGCACTGATCTGCTGCCTTGTAGCTGGCTCGGCAGACGCCCAATCCTTGGTCATCAATGAAGTGCTCGCAAGCAATTCCTCGTTTGATTACGATGATTTTTTCCAATTCGAAGATTGGATTGAAATCTACAACACTGGGAGTATCCTCAACCTAGAAGGGTACCACTTGAGCGATGACCCTGACACCCTGGACAAATGGTTATTCCCTTCGAGCAATCCAGGCTTGACCACCATCTTGCCGGGTGGGCACATGCGCATTTGGTGCGACGACGACGAACAGCAAGGAGAAGACCACACCAATTTCAAATTGAGCAGCGAGGGAGAGACTGTTTTCTTGGTTGAGCCCGACGGCCAGACCATCGTCGACAGCATCACATTTGGCCTGGCGCAGACGGACATCTCCTACGGCCGTTCTTGCGACGGATGCGCGGATTGGGTGTATTTCAATGTGCCCACTCCGGATGCGCCGAATTCAGCAACTGACCTTCCCGTCAGCACGTTGTTCATTAATGAATACCAGGCAGCCAACACGACAACGGTATTCGACGAACAATTCAATTATAGCCCTTGGATTGAGGTGTTCAATCCCAATGACTTTCAAGTCAACTTGTCTGGCTACCAGGTGGAACTGAATGGAGGGATGCACTCGTTCAACAACGAACAACCGTGGAAGACGACCATCGAAGCGGGGGAGTTTCAGATTTTCTGGATGGATGGGATGACCAACATGGGGTCGAACCACATGGGGCTGGTTCCGAATGCCAGTGGCACTATGCAGTTATTGGGAAACGACGGAACCGTAGTCGATGAAATAGAATACGACCACGCCTTAATCTCTGACATTAGCAGTGGTCGAAGCACGGACGGATCCCCGTTGTGGACTACCTTCAACATCCCAACGCCGCGCGTCACCAATGCACTTCAAATCATCACGCCTGCGAATGTTGTAATCAACGAGGCGCAATCAGACAATTTCATTACCTATTCGGACGATGCCAGCGAGTTCGAAGACTGGGTCGAGCTGCACAACCCAACGGCTGCCCCCATTGACATCGCTGGTTATTTCATGACGGACCGTTTGGATCGCCCGATGAAGTGGCAAGTGCCTTCAACAGCTGGCGATTCAACCATCATTCCGCCAGGTGGCTTCGTAGTGCTGTTTGCTGATGAGGACGGCTCACAAGGGTGGAACCACATGAATTTTAAATTGAGTTCACTCGGAGAGCCACTTGCGTTGCGCTCACCGGACGGATTCTCTGTTGCAGACAGTGTTTTCATGCCCAGCGTGATGCAAGACCGCTCATGGGGTCGGCAATTCGATGCCCATCCGGACTGGGTAGAATTTTTCATCCCAACGCCCAATACGAGCAATGGGGCTAATGCTGTGACTGAATTTGAACTCGAGCCCTTCACTTGCTTTCCAAACCCAGTCACGACTGGCGGCATGATTCACACGAACGGTGCAGCAGCGGTCTATGATTTGCAGGGTCGATGGGTAATGACTATCGCTATAGCCGGCACATGGAATGTCGATCTTCCATCAGGCACTTACGTGGTGATTGGGATGACTTCGGCAGGTACAGAGGGAGGTGCTCAACGCCTTATCGTGCAATAAGCCTGACAATCTTAGGTAGTTAGCGGGATTTCCTGTACTTTTGCCCTCCATTTTACGTTCCGGGGACACGGAGCTTTTACCACTTTTCTGTTTTTGTCCCAAAGCAGAATACAAAACCCCTGGGCACAGCCATGAGCGAAGAAACCCAGCAACCCGCGGAGCAAGAAGAAAACAACGCTCCCCAGGCAGAGAACACTGCCACACCCGAAGAACAAGTAGAACCTGCAGCTGAAGCCGCTACGGAAGCGCCTGCTCCCGAAGCGAAAGTGGAGCCTGAAACGTTGACCGAGCGCCCAGCTCTCGCAGAGCCAGGCGATTTCGACTGGGATGCTTTTGAGGCAGACGTAGACGACTACAGCACTGAAGACCGCGCTTCCTTGGAAACAACGTATGAGAATTCGTTGAACTTGATCCAAGAGAAGGAGGTCGTTGACGGAACC
>CAXREW010000131.1:0-2110 GCA_964229455.1 Flavobacteriaceae bacterium
TTTTGGCCGCATCGGCCGATTGGCCTTCCGCCAAATGCTCTACCGCAACGATTTGAATGTTTTTGCCATCAATGATTTGACGGATGTCGACACCCTCGCTCATCTACTGAAATTCGACAGCATCCACGGAAAGTTCAATGGCACGGTTGAAGTATCCAATGGAAACTTGGTCGTGAACGGATCGACCATCAACCTCTCAGCTGAGCGTGATCCGGCGAAGTTGCCATGGGGTTCACTCGGTGTCGATGTCGTGGTAGAGTCCACCGGTGTTTTCACGAGCAAGGAAAAAGCGGGCTTGCACCTCGAAGCGGGAGCCGGGAAGGTGGTTATCTCTGCACCCGCCAAGGGCGAGCTCAAGACAGTGGTCTTGGGTGTCAACGACGACATTCTGACTGATGACGATCAAATTGTTTCCAATGCTTCTTGCACAACCAATTGCCTCGCGCCCATGGCCAAAGTGTTGGACGACACATTTGGTGTCGAGCACGGTTTGATCACCACCATTCACGCCTATACGGCGGACCAGCGCATTCAAGACGCACCGCACAAGGACCTGCGTCGTGCGCGAGCAGCGGCGTTGAGTATGATTCCGACTTCGACAGGTGCAGCCAAAGCGGTTGGCTTGGTGTTGCCGCAACTGGCTGGCAAATTAGACGGCCTTGCCGTACGTGTTCCCACACCAACGGGTTCGGTCACCGATTTGACGGTCATCTTGAAGCAAGAAGTGACGGCTGAAGAAGTCAATGAGGCGATGAAGCGTGCGGCAGAGGGCGCCATGAAAGGGGTGTTGGAGTACTCCACTGACCCGCTTGTATCAGTGGACATTGTAGGAAATCCGCACAGCTGCATTTTTGATTCCGGCTTGACCAAAGCCATGGGGAAGACGGTGAAGGTATTTGGATGGTACGACAACGAGGCCGGCTACGCTACCCGTGTAGCTGACTTGGTTGAGCGTTTGTAATCCCTCCAAAAAACGATTCGTTTTGAAGATTCTCATAGCAGATAGCGGTTCCACCAAGTGTGACTGGATGGTGATCGATGAGCAGGGGAACGCCCTGTCTGAATTCCACACCATGGGATTCAATCCCTATTTCCACGATGCGGATTTGGTGGAGTCAAAAATGCGTGAATCCCAAGAGGCTGAAGCGCTTGCCCAAGAAGTATCGAAGGTATACTTCTACGGTGCCGGCAGCAGTTCAGAAGCCTTGTGCGCAATCATACGCGAGGGGCTGGAGCGCGTTTTTACCGCTGCTGAGGTGTCTGGAGGTCACGATCTGGCTGGAGCTGCGTACAGCACGGATGCCGGTGACCCTGCGATTACGTGCATCATCGGGACGGGATCCAATTCCTGTTATTTCGATGGAAGCACCACCTCCGAAAAGGTGCCGGCTTTGGCCTACATCCTCGGAGATGAAGCCAGTGGATCGTGGTTTGGAAAACGCCTGCTGGCCTTGCATCTGTACCACAAACTGGACCCTACGGTGGATGCAGATTTTGCGAGTACGTTTGGCTTCAGCAAAGACGATATTGTCAACAGGGTGTACCAAGAACCCAATGCCAATGTTTTTCTCGCCTCCTTCATGACCTTCATTGGTCGCCACCAAGAGGTGCCTCAAATCATTTCATTGCTCGAAGAAGGATTCCAGGCGTTCATTGACGTACACGTTAAGTGCTACGACAACTACCAAGACGTGCCGGTTCACTTTGTCGGTTCCGTTGCTTACCACTTTCAGCCCGTTCTTCGCCACGTTTGCGAGCGCGAAGGCATCGAAGTGGGGCATATCATCAAGCGACCTATTGACGGTTTGGCCGAGTACCACGTGAAATACATCCTAAACGCATAAGCGATGGCAGAAATTCGCGCATGCATTTTTGACTTGGATGGTGTAATCGTCGATACGGCGTCTCACCATTTTGTGGCATGGCGTCAATTGGCCGATGAATTGGGTGTGCCGTTTTCTGAAGAAGACAATGACGCGCTGAAAGGGGTGTCCCGTGTGGATAGCCTCGAATACATCCTGAACAAGGGCGGCTTGGTGCTCGACGAAGCGACTAAGGTGCGCCTTATGGACCGAAAAAACGCCCATTACCTCGAATTGGCGGGTCAAAC
>CAXREW010000132.1:0-12327 GCA_964229455.1 Flavobacteriaceae bacterium
CCCATGCGAAATCAGGAATGTGCTTCGGTTGGAACCCTCCGCCGTAAATGTTGCAGCCAGCACCGACAATGGTTCCAGTGTTGAACATGGTGTTGATGCCGCATTTGCTGTGGTCGCCCATCAGTACGCCACAGAACTGCAGGCGGCTCTCGACGTAAGTTTCTGCACCCTCATTCCATAAGCGTACTTCACTGTAATTGCTTTTGAGGTTGCTGGAGTTAGTATCGGCACCGAGGTTACACCATTTACCAATGACGGAATTTCCCAAGAATCCGTCGTGTCCTTTGTTGCTGTACCCGAGGAAGGCACAATTCGAAACTTCACCGCCGATCCGGCAATTCGGACCGATGGACGTTGGACCATAAATGCGTGTTCCCATCTTGATGACCGTTGCCTCACCGACAGCGAATGGACCACGGATGTGCGTTCCCTCCTGAATCTCCACATTGGGGCCAATGAAGATGGGGCCTGACGAAGCATTCAAGGTACAAGCGGTGAGCTCAGCGGAGGGGTGAATCCAGATCTGATTCGTCGGTCCCAACAGGGTGACATGTCCAGGGACGTTGGGCGCAGCGAGGTCCCACGCATCAGGGAGGAGTTCGGCTTGTTTGTTCAGCCAAGGATCCAACCGACTGAAGAGGTCTGTGGCGTGTGCAACCACTTCGATTCCATCCATTGAGATGTGCACAGGTCCTCCTTCGCCTTCCGCGTTCGCTTGAAACAAAAGGGTGTCCTCCGCGTAAAGGGATTGACCTGGCTCTAGGCCGGCCAAAACAGACACTGCATGCTTCGAGGGAACCCAACGATCGTTCAGCTGTCCATTTTTGAGCAGGTTGAGAACTTTTGCTTTTGTCTCTTGTTCGGTTTTAAGAAGAAAGCGGCTCGTTTCGCGGGACCACCACTCACTGAGTTTGAAGGCGCCAACGCGCAAATCGCCCAGGGTGTGGAAGTTGCTAAAGGGATGCAAAGCAGCCCATTGGTCATCCGAGAAGAAAGCGGGGTGCGACATAATGATGAACGTAATACGGTAAAGGTAGGAAGTAAAACGAGCCCAAGGCACAGCGGATTATGAAGGAGAGAGGAATAGCACAACAATTCTCAATCAAGGATTTGGAGCACTTCACGGGCATCAAATCGCATACGATTCGTGCGTGGGAACAGCGCTACAACCTCCTCGTACCCAAGCGCACGGCCACCAACATCCGCTATTACAGTGGCGAAGACCTCAAAAAGCTGCTCAATGTGGGTTACCTCATTGAGCATGGAGGAAAAATCTCCAAAGTCGCGCAATTATCGAACGAGGCCTTGATCGAAGAGGTCCGTGACATGCAAATGGAAGAGGGGGGGCTCAGCGCTGTGTTCAGCCAATTGAAGTTGAGCATGCTCAATTACGATGAGGTCCTTTTTAAAGAAGTGGTTGACATGTACTCCAACGAACACGGCTTGGACCGTACCGTGTTGGACGTGTTCCTGCCATTATTATCCCAAATCGGAGTGCTGTGGTTGACCAATACGATTTGTCCTGCCCAGGAACACTTCATCAGCCATTTGATGCGGCAGGAACTGCACGCGGCGGTTTCGGATGTAGCCATTCCTGTCAGAGAGGACCATCCGCCCATCGTTCTCTACTTGCCAGAACGCGAAATCCACGACATCAGCCTGTTGTTCATCCACTTTTTGTGCCGAACGCACGGGATGAAAAGCATCTTCCTAGGGGCAAGCGTGCCATTCAGTGACCTCGTCACTGTCGGGGACCAATTCCCCAACGCGGTGTTCGTGTCCTACTGCACAACGCACCCCTCTTCATCCGAGTCTTCCGACTACGTCGAACTCATTGAAGCCGAATTTGCGGAAACGGAGAATCAATTCCTGCTGGGCGGCAAAGTATTCGAAGGCGTTGAAGGGAGTGATCGGGTGAAGACCGCGACAGACGGTGCATCCCTTGCCAGCCTGCTGTTTGCGGAGGCTTGATGCCCCCAGCAGAGCTTACCGCGTGGCCTCTTTTCAACGGCTCATTTCAAAAATTGTTTAAAGTTTTTGCATAAAAGTTGAACAAAATCTTGCGTTCAAAGGAATTTTGTCTAATCTTTGAAGTGAATCTTTAAACAAAAAAGGTCATGAGCACACTTGAATTCAACGCACTTTTGGTAGCAAATCGGCAGTTCTTAAAAGGTTTTGCCATTGGTTTCACGCGGGATACGCAAGATGCTGAAGACTTGATTCAAGACACCATGGTGAAGGCCTTGAGGTACAAGAACAACTTCAAAGAGGGGACCAACATCAAAGGATGGCTGTACACCATCATGCGCAACATTTTCATTAACAACTACAAGCGCAAGAAATTTCAGAACACCATTCTGGATACCACAGACAACCAGTACTACCTGAACTCCGGATCAATGCAATCGGACACGGTCACAACCGTCATCAATGAGCAAGACATCCGAGGTGCCATTGATGATTTGAAGCCGGAGTTTAAGGTCCCATTCAACATGTTCATGGAGGGTTTTCACTACGACGAAATCGCTGAAGAGTTGGGCATCCCCATGGGTACGGTGAAAAGCCGAATCTTTCATGCTCGACGCAAACTGAGTGCGCAGTTGACTGCATTCCGCCACTGACTATACCGCATGCTCTGAGCGTGTGATGCAACCTCTTGAGGTTCATGGTGGTTTGCTCTTTTGGTAGTATTATTACAGTACCTAGAACAATCACCTATGAATCGATCGTTTCCATCATTTCATGCGGCACTTCTTTTGGTGGTGTCATTGATTGGATTCGGCCTCCATACGCAAGCTCAGCTTGAGGTAGAGACCGGCCTGACGCTTGAGGAGTATGTCAATGACATCCTTTTGGGCAGCGGTATTCAAGCATCAAACATCACGTACCAGGGCGGTACCAACCAACTGGGTTACCTCACCGGTGGAGAGGATGTCTTTTCGATAAGTTCAGGTCTCGTTTTGAGCTGCGACGTTGCTGAGAACCTCGAATGCCCAACTGACTTTTTGACGTGCGATGGATGCCTCGGCACGGGTTTCAGCGACCCTGACCTACTGGACATTGCGAACTCCGTTCCGGACATGATTGGAGAGTCGTTTTCCGTGAACTCGGTAAACGACGGCTGTGTTCTTGAATTTGACTTTGTCGCTGCAGGGGATACAATCAGTTTCAATTACGTGTTTGGTTCGGATGAGTACGAGACGTGGATTAACACGCAATACAACGACGTGTTCGCATTCTTTTTGAGTGGTCCCGGAATCACAGGGCCATACGACAGCCCAGCAGGTTTCCCTGACGGTGCTGTGAACATAGCAGGCGTGCCGTCGACCGATCCCATTCTGCCGATTACGATTTCTTCAGTTAATTCTGGGACGAATTCCGAGTATTACGTTGATAACCAAGGAGGAACGGATGTTTGCATCAACGGATACACTGTTCCATTTACAGCGGAATACCCTGTGGAATGTGGTGAAACCTATCACATCAAACTGGCCATCGCTGATGGTTCAGACACGGCGCTAGAATCCATTGTTGTGTTGGAAGAAGGATCGTTCGAATCCAACGCAGTGGTACAAATCGACTTGAGCATTGACGTGGGTGGCCCGGAAGCCAATACCATTTATGAAGATTGTGGTCAAGCAACCCTGACGTTTGAGCGCCCGGTGGAAACCATCCTCGAAATTCAAGAAATGGTCTACATCAATTACGGAAACAGTGAAGCGACCAATGGAGTGGACTATGGGCAACCTCAGCCTGATGGAAGCTTGCTTCCGCTGCCCGATTCCGTGGTGTTTGAACCGTTTGTGAGCATCGTGTCGTTCGACCTCGTAGCTGAAATTGATGGCATCACGGAAGGCCCAGAGCTGGTGGAAATGCAAATTGAAAACGTCGCGGCCTGCAATGGCGGCGGGTTAACGACCTACTTCACGTTCTACATTGCCGAAGATCCGCCACCGTTCGAGGTGTCGGATTTCTCAACGACTATATGCCAAGGGGACGAAATTGTAGTTGGTCCCATCGTTACAGGTGGGTACGGTAATTACACCTTTGATTGGGCGTGTCCAGAAGGCGATGATGAAGCCACGTTGCTCATGTCTCCAGATGACGATTGGTCCTGTATTGTGACCGTCGGTGATACATGTGATTTGGCTATGAACCCGATTGACGTGGAGGTAGCCATTGAAGTGTTGGAATTCCCACCACTGGAGATTGATATCACAACACCAGGCCCGGTTGTATTGGAGTGCAACGGCACAGCGACCATTTCGTCTACCGCCTCTGGAGGTGATGGGGTCTATTCCTACCAATGGACGGACCAAGATGGTGGCAACTTGTGGGGGTCTTGGTGGGACCCAAGTCAGCTTGACCTCAGCACGTGGGTCGGAGCAGATGAGGTCTTCATCACGCTTACCGACGGCTGTGGCTTTGAAGTCATGGACAGCATCGACGTCGAATACAACATACCCCCCATTGAAATCACGGTAGAGGAGAGCGTCGATGTCCTGTGCAACGATCCATTTACGGTGACCGCTACAGCAGACGGCACCGGGCCATTCTTTTACACGTGGTTCAACGGTAACAATTGGTTGGACTTTGATGCCACGCTCAACTGGCAGACCAGTGCCGATGCATCGCTCGTGCTCGAGGTGTCCGACAACTGTGGCCAGACGGAATCGGCGAATGTCGAAATTATCGTTGAGGCACCGGACGTTGAGGTCAGCCTCCCGCAAGATTTGATTGGTCCGTGTACGGAGGTGTTTGACCTCACCGCCAATGTCACCAGCGGCAGCGGCGGTTACCAATACACTTGGTTCCAGAACGGAATCAATATGAATGAATCGGACGCGAGCATCGATGTGCAGTTGGGCGAAAGCGCCACCTTCTCAGTCAATGTGAACGATGGGTGTGGCCAAAGCGGAAGCGCAAGTGCCCTTGTCACGATTGACAACCCGCCGTTGGTGGTGGAGTTAGGACCGGATATCTACGCCAGCTGCGTTGACTTCACCAATATTCCGGTAGAGATAGTCAGCGGAGCAGGTGGGTACGCATACGACTGGTTTGTCAGCGGTGAACCCTACGATCAAGGGTCGGACATCACGCTGCAATCTTATGGAACAGTTCCCGTATCGGTAGCTGTTACGGACGGTTGTGGAGGAGCTGACAACGATTCGTTGGTTTACCATATTCCAGACATTCCGCTTTCGGTAGAGGTCACTTCATCGACGACGATTTGTGCTGGTGATGGCATCTCGCTCGAAGTGGAGGCCATGGGCGGCGAGGAAGGATTCGTCTACTACTGGCCGACCTTGGATGCGTACGGTCCAGTTCAATACATCACGCCACTCCAAACGGCCGTTTACTCGGTCGTTGCCACGGACATCTGCGGTGAGGAGGTCGACACATCGACCAACATTGAAGTGCAGTACCTGTTCAGCGATTTCGTGGCGAGCATGTCCGAAACTGATGAGAACATGTACACCTTCCGTGCAACCCCTACGCCGGAGGAACCCTTCCCGGGAGCTTATTCTTACGATTGGGATTTCGGTGACGGAAATTCGTCTGACGAGGCGATTACCACGCACGTATTCGACGGACTCAGCGACTACACCGTCACCTTGGATGTGACGAGCTGGGTGGGCTGCACCAACCAAGCCTTCACGGTCGTACGCGGTCCAGTCCTGCTGTACGTGCCGACGGCGTTCACACCCAACAACGACGGCATCAACGACGCCTTCAAAGTGGTTGGATCTCAAATCATGAACTACGAGCTTTGGATCATGAACCGATGGGGCGAGACCGTATTCCACAGCACCAGTTTGGACGACGTCTGGGTTGGTGATGTGCAAGGAGGGACGCACTATGCGGAGAATGGCATCTACAATTGGATCATCCGATTGAAGGGCTACAACACCGATGCAGAGGAGTATACCGGTACGTTGCAGTTGATGCGTTAAGCCGCTTGCCGCTCGGGAATATTCCCGTTATTTGTCGGCATGACGTCTAACCCTTCTTCACTTCGTGGCCCATTCATTGTGGTCACCACGCTCTTCTTCATGTGGGGCTTTATCACCGTCATGGTGGATGCTTTCGTCCCGCGCCTAAAAGATGTATTTGAACTCAACTTGCTTCAAGCGGGTCTTGTCCAATTTGCTTGGTTTGCGGCTTATGGCATCTTGAGCATTCCGGGCGGGAACCTCATTGAACGCATCGGCTACAAGAAGGGCATCCTTGTCGGGCTCGGATTGGCAGCCATGGGGTGTCTCCTGTTTTATCCTGCGGCGGAAACGCGGATATACTTCCTGTTCTTACTCGCCTTGTTTGTCGTCGCAGGTGGCATCACCATCCTGCAGGTAGCTGCCAACCCCTACATCTCCGTGTTGGGGGCTCCGGAAAGCGCATCAAGCCGACTCAATCTGGCCCAAGCGTTCAATTCATTGGGAACGACTATTGCGCCCATCGTGGCTGCCAGCTTTTTGCTCGGTGATCAAATCCTGACAGCTGACGAGCAAGCAGCGTTGGGTGCCGCTGAATTGGAGACTTACCGCTTGGGAGAAGCAGCTGCAGTGCAAGGACCTTTCGTGTTCTTGGCCCTGGGCTTTTTGGTGTTGGCCGTATTAATCGGTGTCAGCAAGCTCCCTCGCATCCTCGGTGGAAACATGAATGGCGGTATGTCGCAGGTGTGGTCGAACCGGACCTTGCGCATGGGTGCCGCGGCCATTTTCGTCTATGTTGGGTCTGAAGTGGCCATTGGTTCTTACATGGTGGGCTATGGTCTAGAGCTGGGCGTTGATGGCATCATCCGCGAAACGCCGTGGTTGGCTTCCATGGCGGGAGTCGCAGCGAGCATAAGCGGTAAGACCTTGGCCGGGATGGATGCGAAAGGCTTGATCGGAGCGTTGCTGACCTTTTATTGGGGCGGTGCGATGATTGGGCGATTCGTAGGTTCAGTACTGATGCAAAAGATTGCCCCAAGTCGCTTGCTTGCCTTGTTCGCACTCGGAGCGGTAACGTTGATCGCACTGAGCATTGCATCATCCGGGGTTGTCGCATTGCTCGCCCTTATTGGCGTGGGATTGTTCAATAGCATCATGTTTCCGACCATCTTCACTTTGGGCATTGGTGAACTGGGAGATTTGAAGCCCCTGGGAAGCGGGGTGCTTTGCACCGCGATTGTCGGCGGCGCATTCATTCCGCCTGCCGTAGGTGCTCTGGCCGATGGCTTTGGTTTTGCAGTGGCGCTTGTTTTGCCAATTCTGTGTTACCTCTACATTCAATTTTTTGCACGTCGTGCGGCTTAATCAGCCTGAAGGCGCTCAAAACCTTCCTTTTTGATGAGGTTTTTGTAAAATTCCTTAACACACAAGCAATCTTTTTGCACAAAGGCAACTTTTTGGCCGAATTCTGTGTTCATTCGTAGGAGGAAGGAATTGTTGCTTCCAACGAAATAGCTAAACCACAGCATCATGGCCCGAAAAAAGCGAGAAAAAGAATTGCAACCCAACATCAAGGTGCGGTTGGATCGCCGAACGGTCATCACGGTGCGCGATCAAGAGAAATTGGCGTTCTGGAAAGAGAAGTACCCCAACCTCGAGGTATTGGAAGAATAACCAGACGAAACGTATAGACATTAAAAAAGGCCGGACATCCGGCCTTTTTTAATGCAACAGGGATGGGGTTAGACCAATTCGTTCTGCTTCCAAGGTGCAAGGGCCAGCTGCTCCCGGCCTTTCTTGGTCAAGGTGTATCCGTTCTTGTTTTGCAGCATACCGTCGAGGTACAAGTTCGTGATTCGCTCCCCGATGCGCGCTTGGCCAACACTCAAATCGGTATCCGCTTCAATTCGCTTCCAGAAGTTACGCTCGAGCACTGCGAGTCGAATGTGTGCTTGTTGCTCTTGCTTGTAGGTTTGAATGATGTCGAGGATCATGTAATCGTACTTGTCCATAGCGATTGATTTGGTGGTGGTTAGGGTGGCGATTTCGTATTTGGTTCGCGGTACGTGTATTCCGTACCACACAGCAGCAAATTAGAAGACCACGCGAGCAAAGCGAAAATCGAGCCCGAAGAAATATGAACGAATTGTTAACGACTTCGGAAAATCTGTGGATTACTTGTGAATTGTCCACTTTCCCCTGCGGGTTTTGCCGGCTGCCAAATAGGTTCGAAGGAGTTTGGTATACGCTTCCCGTGGAATGATTTCGGCGCCCAAAGACAGCAAATGGGCATTGCTGATTTGGCAATCAATCGGCCCGTAGCCATTGGCTTTCGCCCATTCAACCAGCTGGATAAAGCAAAACTTCGAAGCGTTGCTTTCTGCGGAGAACATGCTTTCCCCAAAAAACATGCAACCGATGGATACTCCGTAGAGGCCTCCGACCAATTTGCCATCACGCCAAGCCTCGAAAGAGTGGGCAAGTCCGAGATCGTGTAATCGGATGTACGCTTCTATGATGTCTTGTGAAATCCACGTACCCTCTGTTGCGCTCCGCACGTCCGCGCAGGCTTGAATGACATCTTCAAAGGCCGTGTCAATCCGCAGTTCAAATCGGTTGCTGTTAAGCACGGTGCGCATGCTTTTGGCGATGTGGAGATTCTCTAAGAACAGCACGGAACGTTCCTCTGGCGCCCACCAAAGAATGGGGTCGTTTTCACCGTACCATGGGAATACGCCATGCTCGTAGGCAGCAATCAGCCGAGCTTCTGTCAAGTCCCCTCCAATGGCGAGCAAGCCTTCCCATGCCTCCTCGATGGGAGGGAAGGCAATGGTTTCGTCCAGCAAGGAGACTTTTGGCGCGTTTTGCATTGTGATCAACTGAACCGCAGCAGTGGCTTAGGGACTTCAATGTAGGGGCAAAATGGAAAAGCCTGACTTTTGTTTCATGCAGCCTCCCGCAAAAGTCGTCGCATCGTCCCTGAGAAAGGCCTTTCATGCCCACGGAACCGTCTACAGCGAGCGCACCGATGCGTGCATGCCGTTCGACCGTCCCACCCCGGAGGCTGCCAAAGCCGAAGGCGTTGCCCTGCGCCATGCAGCGGTGGCGCTGCCCGTGTTTCCGGTAGCGGGACGTTGGCATGTGGCGTTGATGAAACGCACCGAATACCCGGGTGTACACAGCGGACAAGTCTCCATCCCTGGCGGGGAAGTGGAACTGGAGGACGTCAATCGGCTCGATACGGCCATGCGGGAATTCGAAGAGGAGATGGGCGTAGACTTGCGGGAGTCCGAGGTGGTGGAAGGCCTTTCGAAGCGCTTCATTCCTCCAAGCCGTTTTGTGGTCACGGCATTTATTGCATGCTTGGACCAGGAACCACGTTGGCAGGTGGACCCTCAGGAAGTGGCAGCGGTGTTAACAGTACCTGTGGATGCGCTCCTCGCGCCGGATGCATTGCGCCCGCATCCCATTGAAGTGAAACCGGGAATCAAAGTGTCCTTGCCCGCTTATGAGTGGGAGGGAGCCATCATATGGGGGGCGACGGCGATCATGTTGACTGAATTTGCCTTGGCATGGAAGGATGCTGTGGAGGGGGAGTAACGTAGTTTTGCCGCATGAGTGGATTTGAAGGTCTTTTTTCCCCAAAGCGCGAAGTGGTAATCAATGCACTGGAGCAAGCGCGTGAACGCGGAACGTTGGAATGGGTGCGCCCTTTGTTGGAGGCCTTTCGCGACCGCCCTGAGGAGGACATCCGAGCAGAAATCGCCGATATGCTGGGCGCATTGAAGATTTCCGATGCTGCTGCGGTGTTGGCTGATGCCCTCGATGACCCGGCGTTTCAAGCGCAGCAAGCCGACATCATTGGCTTTTTGTGGAGCTGCGGCTTCCAGACGGAAGACGACCTGCGGGTTGTGGTGGCGTGTGCAGTGGATGGAGACTTCCGGTGTGCTATGGAGGCCCTGACGTGGATCGAGGAACTGGAACAGGTTCTGGATGAACAGGTGTTATTGGACGCCCTACTAGCGGTCAGAGGGGCTGTCGAAGACACCTCGGATGACGACCCGCGAAGCGCGCTGTATGCATCCATGCTGCAAGCACTGCAGCGGTTGGAGCGTGCGCAGTGACTTAGGTTTGAATGACGCCGGCGTTGAAGGGCGCCATCGGAGCGTGATCGGCCGCACTGATTCCTGTGCTGATCCAGTGGCGCGTGTCTTCGGGGTCGATAATGGCATCCACCCAAAGCCGTGCCGCGGCATAGACCGGTGAAGTTTGTTCCTCGTAACGCTCGGCAATGGCTTTGTATAATTCGTCTTGGGTGGCCTGGTCTGGTTTTTCGCCGTTCTTTTTCAGCCGTGCGACTTCAATCTGTTGAAGCACTTTAGCTGCTTGATCACCGCCCATGACGGCGATTTTCGCCGTTGGCCATGCCACGATGAGGCGGGGATCATAGGCTTTGCCGCACATCGCGTAATTGCCCGCGCCGTAGCTATTGCCCACGACCACCGTGAATTTGGGAACGGTAGAGTTGGCGACAGCGTTAACCATTTTGGCTCCGTCCTTGATGATGCCGCCGTGTTCGCTTCGGGAGCCCACCATGAAGCCGGTAACGTCTTGTAAGAACACCAAGGGCACCCCCTTTTGGTTGCAGTTCATTACGAACCGTGCAGCTTTATCAGCACTGTCGGAGTAGATGACCCCGCCGAATTGTATGCCGTCCTTCTTGGATTTGACGAGCTGGCGCTGGTTGGCGACGATGCCCACGCTCCACCCGTCAATTTTGGCGTAACCGGTTACAATGGTTTTGCCGTAATCTTTTTTGTACTCCGTAAAGCTTTCTGCGTCGACCAATGCCGCAATCAACTCCCGCGTCTCGTAGGGTTGAGCCCGTTCGGCCGGAAGGACGGAGCAGATATTCGGGCCTTCGGGATCGCTTGCACGGTCTCGGGCAATCCCTGCCGTTTCTGTTGGCTCCTTGAGGTGGCTGACGATGCGCCGGATTTTCTTCAACGCGTCGTCGTCATCGTCACACACGTAGTCGGCCACGCCGCTGATGCTGCCGTGGGTGTCCGCGCCACCGAGGGTTTCGTTGTCGATGTCCTCTCCAATGGCCGCCTTGACCAAATAACTACCGGCAAGGAAAATGGAACCGGTGTTCCGTACAATCAAGGCTTCGTCGCTCATAATAGGCAGGTACGCTCCGCCCGCCACACAGGACCCCATGACCGCGGCAATTTGCGGAATGCCCATGGCACTCATGCGTGCATTGTTCCGAAAGATTCGTCCGAAGTGTTCCTTGTCCGGGAAAATTTCGTTTTGTATCGGCAGGAAGACGCCCGCGCTGTCCACCAAGTAAATGATGGGAATGCGGTTTTCCATGGCGATTTCTTGCGCACGCAGGTTTTTCTTTCCGGTGATGGGAAACCAAGCTCCTGCCTTCACCGTGGCATCGTTGGCGACGGCGATGACCAATCGGCCTTCCACGTAGCCCATCTGCACGACGACGCCCCCTCCGGGGCAGCCACCTTCATTCGCATCCATGCCCTCCCCAGCCAACGCTCCGATTTCGATGGGGCGTGTATTGGCGTCGAAGAGCCTTTCAAGGCGCTCCCGTGCGGTCAATTTGCCTTTAGCGTGTTCCTTTTCAATCCGCTGGCGTCCACCGCCCAAAGCGGCCTTTTCGATTCGATCCCGAATGCTGGACCAGGCGAGGCGCATGGCATCGGCATTTCGATTGGCTTGAAGTTGCTTGTCTTTCATTGAAGTGGGCATAAGGTAAAGTTAATGGGATAGGTACCTTTGTCGTATGCGTCCGGTTGATTCACTTGTTGTGCGGGTGTGCACCTTGGCTTGTTTGGCCATTGGCACAGGGTGTTCCCAACCCGAGCAGCCGATGACGCAGCCGGCTTCCTCGTACGAATTTCCCGATTATGCGCAGCGATTCCGCTGGCGTGCGTTGGACGGCAGAAACTGCCTGGAGGTGATCACGGCCAATCAAGAAGTCCTCGCTACGGTATACCGCGATTCGAGTGATTTTTTGAACGATACCGCCCCCGGTCAGCAACCCGTGATCCTGGGTGCGACGCAGACAGGCCTCGCAACGCTGAGTTCAACCCATGTGGCACTGATGGAGCCCTGGGACTCTACGTTGGTGCATTGGAAAGGAGGAGGGTACTTGGATTACGTGCGGTCAGATGCGGCCATTCAACGGATTGCTGGAAGCGAGGTGTTGGACTTTGGAGGGAATCCGGAATGGAAACACGAGGCCATCCTGGTTTCAGGCTTTCGGGCCTTCTGCATTTATCCATTCGGAAACCCGCTGGAAGGGGTTACCTGGGCAGAGGACCTGCCTGTGGTTCCAATCTTGGAATACGATGAACCGAGTCCGCTGGGACGG
>CAXREW010000133.1:0-5214 GCA_964229455.1 Flavobacteriaceae bacterium
GGCGTGCTTTCCATCGGCCAGTTCGTACCAAATGCGTTCGCGTTTGGGGTCCCAACGAAAAAGAACCCATTCACCATCCAAACGAGCTTCCCACGATTGAATGCCGGCAAGATTGTCGGCCACAGTAAAGCGCAACTCGCCAAAATCTCGAACGACAAGCTCCTCTGCTGACGAGGTGCGGTGACGGCGGTGCGGACGAATCGTCGGGGCGATGGTATCCACCGAGAGCTCGTAATGCCCGCATGTTTTGGTGTTGAATTCGAATGTCCCCTGCGCGGTCCAGTCGCCCGTGAGGGTGCCATCGATGCCGCCGCTTCGGTCGATTCTAGTCACCAAGGTGAAATTCCGCAATGAATCGGGCACCGTAGATGGCAGCGCAACTTCCAAGGATTTCGCTGCGGGCAAGCCCCGGGAACCAATGACCCAGCGGCCCGTTTCACCTGCTAGTTCCAACGGGAAATCAAAATCCTCGTAGAAGGTATTCCGCGGGATGCGGACGCTTGCGCCGTTTTGCGCTACTGTGTGATCGCGGTCGTATGCATAGGCTGGCTGCTGCTCTTCCTTCTTCGCTGCACTCCACTCGACTGTCCATTCGTTCGAGCGCGTGTTGCCGTGCACGTCCCACACTTGAATCCGAACCAAAACCGTGTCCTCGCGAACCACTCCAGCGGTCGCACGGCCCGCATCGTGAATCGGCAGGCGGCTGCCCGGCAGGCGATGCATTCGGTACGTTTGGTCACCCGTTCGCTCCCACGCTTCGTAATAAGCCAAGGCGTTCATGTCTCGATTCACGGCAAAATCCAAGGTGTCGAGCTCCCACGCGTGTAAACGCTCATCGTTGACCCAAAGCTCCGCTCGATAAATGCCACAGCGGTTTCGAGCGCCGTCCAATCGATCCAACGCCTCAACGCCAAAACGTGCCTCGCCTGCGATGCGAACCGTACGGGTAGCAGGTGAAATGAGTTGCGGCCGGGAACTGCCGTTGACACGTCCACCTCGCGTGGGAAGCACCCACAACCCCGACAATTCCGGCGCCACCGAATCGGGAACATCGAACCTCCAGAAGAGCGGATTGATCGGGCGTTGCGTGGCGGTCTCTCGCACCTCACAGTGAAGGTGCGGCCCTGCACTTCCCCCTGAATTGCCCGACCACCCCAACGTGTCGCCTTGTCGGAAGGTGAAGGCACTCGTGGGTGCTTCGTCGAGGTCGAATCGCTGGCGCTGGTATTGCCGATTACGTGCCCATTGTTCAACGCCCGGTGCGAACCGCTGCAGGTGCGCATACACCGTGGTAATTCCCGTGGGCCCTGACAAGTAAAGCGCCCGGCCATAGCCAAATGGAGACACCTTGACGCGCGCAATGACGCCGTCGTGAACTGCAATAACAGGCAATCCCTCGCGTCCATCTGTCTTGAAATCGAGTCCGGTGTGAAAGTGATTTTCGCGCAGCTCGCCAAAATTGCCCGCCAGGATCAGCGGGATGCCCAACGGTGCGATCAATCCATCGCGTTGGCCGTGCCAGGCCGCTGGATCAAGCTGCGCCATCGCTGTATTCATGCCCGACGCGGCAGCACAGCAGAAGAACAGGACCAACAAACGAAAACGGGGCTTATCAACGTTCTTCAACATGAGGGCTGCAAAACTAACATAGGAACCCAACGTCAACACCTATGATTTAGCGCCCACAATCCGTAAGTTTGTAAAGAACCTTACACAATGTTCAATACGCCCCCCACTCCCACTGCACAGCCAACCGCTCAAGCCCAACTTGAGCAGTTCATGCAACGCGTGCAGCAGTTGACAGCGGCGTACGAGACACAAAACGCAACGTTGCAACGCCTAAAGGAAGAATTGGAAAACGTTCGGCTTGAAAACAAAAAGCTGACGTCCCAAATCGAGGCACGAACCCACGTGGAAGCGGGGCAGTTGCAGTTGGACGTTGTGGAGGACTCAACCCCTACTTTTTCACCCCAATCACATCAATCAGACTTCCCAAGCCTTGACCGCGCCGCGGTTCAATCGCTTTTGAGTGATATAGAGGAATGCATCGCAATCTTGGAATCCTGATGGAAACCGTACGACTGAACATAGCTGGAAGGGAATACCCGTTGCGAGCGCCCGCCTCCGAGGTCGAAAACCTCCGGCGAGCGGCAGCGGCCATCAATGACCAGTTCAATGCATTCAAAGCCCAGTTCAACGTGGAAGACCCCGTGGATTTGCTGGCGATGACCGCTTTACACTTGGCCACAGAAGGCCAAGCAAAGGCACCGGTTACACCCGCTCCCACCGATTCGCTTCCCAAGGAAACCCGAGAACGCATGGCCGAAATCTCTAATCACTTGGAACGCCTGCTGGAAGTCTGATGCATACCAGCATCACATGGATACTGTATCAATTCTAATTGGAGCACTGGGTGGCTTGGTCGCAGGAGGCGGCATTGGCTACGTGCTTTTCAATCGCCTCCTTTCAAGCCAGAAGGACGAAATCCTCGCAAAAGCAGAGCAGCAGGGCGAGAACATCAAAGAGAAGAAAATCCTCCAAGCAAAAGAGCGCTTCATCCAAATGAAGGAGAAGCACAACGCTGAAATCAAAGAGCGCAATTCCGACCTCCAATCCAAGGAGGACAAGGTGCGCAATGAGTTCAATAAACTCAAGAAAGAGCAGGACCGCGTCAAGTCCAAGGAGCGCTACATCGATAAGGAACAAGAGAAAGTTCAGCAGCGCTTGGACGCCCTCGAGAACAAGGGCAAAGACCTCGACAAAGAACGCCAGCGTGCAGTTGAGTTGCTCGAGAAGATCAGCAACATGTCGGCCAGTGAGGCGCAAGACTCGCTGAAGGAGCAGTTGATGACAGAAGCAAAGGCCATTGCAGCGACCCAGGTTCAAGACATCCTGGACGATGCGAAACAGAAGGCCAACCACGAAGCCAAAAAGATCGTCATTCAGACCATTCAGCGCGTCGCCACCGAGCACAGCGTCGAGAATTCGGTTTCGGTCTTCAATATCAAGAACGACGATGTCAAGGGCCGCATCATCGGCCGGGAGGGCCGCAACATCCGCGCCCTCGAAGCATCGACGGGCGTTGAATTCATTGTGGACGACACCCCTGAAGCCATCATCCTGAGCTGCTTTGACCCGGTGCGCCGGGAGATTGCGCGGTTGTCCCTGCACCAGCTGGTGACCGACGGCCGCATTCATCCAGCCCGCATTGAGGAGGTGGTCGCCAAAGTGACCAAAAAGCTCGAGGAGGAAATCCTCGAAATCGGAAAGCGTACGTGCATCGACCTAGGCATCCACAACATGAAGGGGGAGCTCACACGCATGGTGGGCCGCATGAAATACCGCTCCTCGTATGGCCAGAACCGTCTCCACCACTCGCGTGACGTGGCCAACCTCTGCGCCACCATGGCCGCTGAGTTGGGACTCGACACCAAGGCTGCAAAGCGCGCCGGTCTCCTCCACGACATCGGAAAGGTCAGCGACGAGGAAAGCGAGCTGCCGCCCGCGCTGCTCGGCATGAAGATCGCCGAACGTTGCGGGGAAAAGCCCGATGTGCTCAACGCGATTGGTGCCCACCACGATGAAATCGAGATGACGACCCTGCTCTCGCCCATCGTTCAAGTCTGCGATGCCATTTCAGGCGCGCGTCCTGGCGCCCGTCGCGAAATGGTAGAGGCGTACATCCAGCGCCTGCGCGACCTCGAAAACCTCGCCTTGGAATTCCCAGGGGTCACCAAGTCGTTCGCCATCCAGGCCGGACGTGAATTGCGGGTCATGGTGGAAAGTGATCAAGTGTCGGACGATCAGGCCGATCAGCTGTCACTCGACCTTTCGCAGCGCATCATGAACGAAATGACCTACCCCGGTCAAGTGAAGGTCACGGTTATCCGGTAAAAGCGTTCTGTGAGCATCGCCCGATAAACGCCTCATGGAGCGACGGACACCAGCATTTGCATCATCCATCCGATGGCAATCGGCGAATGTGGTGAGCCAAGTGGTACTTCAGTTGTTGTTTATCATGGCGCTGGCTCGGCTGATTTCCAAAGCTGACTTCGGCGTCATGTCCATCGCGCTGGTGGTCGTCGGTTTCGTCGAAATTTTCGCTCAAATCGGCATCGGCCCCTCCCTCGTTCAGCACAAAGACCTGCAGCCACGCCACATTCGGGCAGCCATGCATTTTTCCATCGGATTGGGAGTCGCGTTTTTCGCGCTGATGTATGCCATGGCCCCGCACGTTGGCGTCTGGTTCAACAGCACTGCCCTCGTAGAGGTCCTGCGGTGGGTAGCTTTCAGTTTCATCCTTTCGAGCATTGCGCTTGTTCCCCGCAGCTTGTTGGTGCGCCAAATGGATTTCAAGCGATTGTTCGCGGCGGCCATGATCGCCATGGTCATTGGCAATCTGGGCATCGGATTGGGCCTCGCGTACGCCGGGTATGGTGTCTGGGCATACGTCGCGGCCCTGCTCAGCCAGAATGCGGTCTTGGGCCTTTGCTTCTGGTGGATGAAGCCCCAAGGCACGGAAGGCCTGTGGGGCCGCTGGCAATGGGCTGACCTTCGTGAGATGTTGGCGTATGGTGGACGCTCAACCGTTTTCAATTGGTTCAACTACGCCGCCACCAAGGCCGATACGGTGCTCGTAGGGGAATTCGCCCAAGCCAATCCCTCTGCTGGAGGCGGATGGACCGCGACAGGGCTTTACGATCGTTCAGCGCATTTGATGTCCTTGCCCATCACCATTTTGGGAAAACTCGGTGACAGCGTCCTCTTCAGTGGCATGTCCGCCTTGCAAACTGAAATGCAAGCGCTGCAGCGTGTGGTTTCCCGCGGCATCGCGCTCATTGCGTGGCTCGTGATTCCGGGTAGCCTGGCGCTTGCCTGGTTTGCCACCGAGGTGGCCGTATTGCTGCTTGGTGCTGACTATGCCGACGCCGGCCCAATCGTGCGCATCTTGTTCATCGGGGTCGCCTTTCGTTCACTGATTAAGCTGGCGGATGCCGTGGTGCGTGCCACCGACCAACTCGGCCCCGCCATTGCCATCAAAGTCGCCTACCTCACGGGGCTCATCCTGACCATTTACAGCACCCTGCGCTCAGGTGGCGGGCTGGAAGGGGTCGCCTGGGCGGTCACCGCGTGCACCGTCCTCCAATTCTTGATGTTTTACGGGTGGCTTGGAAACGCCTTGCAGTGGCACCGTGCAGCCGCTTTCCGCGCAAC
>CAXREW010000134.1:0-3885 GCA_964229455.1 Flavobacteriaceae bacterium
ATTCCGGTGCCGAAGCCATCGATGCGGCCATGAAGTTGGTACGGCGCGTTACGGGACGCACGAAAATCCTCGCCGTTACGGGCGGATACCACGGAAATACGTTTGGCGCCATGTCGGTCAGTTCAAACGCGGAACGAAAAGCGCCGTTTGCTCCCCTTGTCGGTGACATCGAACTCATCGAATGGAATGATTCAACGGGCCTCAATGCCATTGATGCTTCGGTTGCTGGCGTTATCGTGGAAACCGTACAAGGAGATGCGGGCATCCGAATTCCTGACACCGCTTGGCTACAAGCCTTGCGAGACAAGTGCTCCGATGCAGGTGCACATTTAGTACTCGACGAAATCCAGTGTGGTTTTGGTCGACCCGGTCGGCCGGTTGCTTTCGAACACTTTGATGTTGTGCCCGATCACGTGTGCGTGGGCACAGCCCTCGGCGGAGGGATGCCGATGGGGGCTCTTGTTTCCAACAAAAGCCACCTTCAGCAGTTTGCACACTCCCCCTCTTTAGGCCACATCACCACCTTCGGAGGACACCCTGTTCCATGCGCTGCTTCAGCCGCGGCCAGCGCATTGCTCAAAGAGACCGATTGGCAACGGGTGGAAGCGGTTGGGGCGACCATCGAAAAGACCATGCTCCTATGTGAACGGGTTCTTGAAGTCCGCCGAATCGGACTTTACATCGCGGTTGAATTGGCGTCGGCCGATGCCGTGAATCATGTGGTTCAACGCGCCATGAAGCGCGGCGTGCTGGTGTTCTATTTCTTAAGCACACCGCAAGCGTTTCGGATTGCACCACCTCTGAACATCAATGATATCGACTTACACGAGGCCCTCGACACCCTCGTTGCATGCATTAACGAGTTGGAGGGTTAGCCTCGAAACAACTTCACAAATGCACTGAACGCTTTCACGCTGCGCTTGGCTTCGGGCAATACGTCCGGAAACAACTGCCAACCGTGCAACGCGTTTGATTCCAAACGGTCAGCGAACGACACATTTTGATCGCGAAATACTTCACAGGCGAGTTCAAAATCCGGATACAAGTATTCAGCTTTTGAAGCCTCTATGTACACGTTTTTCAAACCCGACAACGCTTGATCCAATGGAGCGACCCTTGGGTCTTCAGCCGGGCAACCTTGCAAATAATGCGAAGCGTATTCCACCATGTCGAGGCGTTCAAACGGGCTCAGGTCAGTCTGGTTGCTTCGGTTGCTGTTGGAATGTGCACGCAAGTCCAGCCAAGGCGAAAAAAGTCCCACCCCTTGCACGTGTTGACCGGAATTCTTTTTCCACTCCATAGCAGCAGACAAGGCCAAATTACCGCCAGCAGAGTCCCCCAGCACCCACAGGACTTGGGAACGACCGGCCAATCCTTCCAACACACTTACAATGTCCTCCAAAGGTGCAGGAAAAGGATGCTCCGGTGCCAAGCGATACTCCGGAATCCAAACCTCGCACTGCAACTCCACAACGAGCGCAGAAGCAAAGGCACGGTGTGTCAATGCACTTCCAAAAGCAAACCCGCCCCCATGCGCCAGCACCAAGATTGGCTCTTCCTTTTGTTCGCTGGATTGCCCGCCATGCCGTGGGTACAACTTGGCACAGGGAACCCCATTCATTGCCGTGCGTTCAAAGGCCACATTGAAATGACCTGGATACAAACGGGCCAGTCCGTCCAGTGAAGCACGGATTTGCTCCGGGGTCATCCCCACCACATCACGCCGAACAACCCGGCCCAACTGGTGACTCGCTCGGAGAAACCGCTTGGGAAAGGACCACAGCAAGTCGGTGACGCGCGAGGATTTCATCGCCGGTCGTTCGTGGATTTGTATACCGGATAGCGATTGGCGGTCCCTTCGTAGTGCGGAGAAGCTCGGTACAACCAGTTCAATTGTGCACGGGCATTTTCACGCAATTCCGCATCGTTCGCTTTCGCTTGCTCAAACGAAGTCCGCAACAAAGAATCTGAAGACAGGAGTTCTGCAGCAGTCTCTTCGAAAACGTATCCGCTGAAGTGCTCTTTCTGCTGCATGGCACTGTCGAAGAAATTCCACGTGAAAAAGGAGTCATGCGCTCGTGGTTCCAACACTTCGCACAGATAGCGCAGGTGCGCTTGATCCGTTGGAATGACCCAATCACCGGCGAAGAGACGGACTGGAACCACAGACCAATCGACCGAATCCAATTCATTCATGTGATGCCCTTCGTAGGGACGCGATGAGGACGAAAAGCCCCAAATGTCCCCTGCGCGTAAGAGCATGGTTGTGTCGTTCTTCAGGGCTTCCATCTCCACTCCGTTACGCTGCAGTCGCTCCACCACGTGCCTCCATGCCTGTGGGATGACCCAGTATTCAGGAATGGTAGACTCCACCGTTGGTGCATAGTGGTTGTAGAACGGTATTTCCTTGTTCCACCTGCTTAAGCGGTTGTACTTAAGGCGTAATTCACCGGTTACCGGACTGATTTCTTTTCGAGATTCAAAGCCCTCAAACGACAAAGCTGTAAACGCTTCCGTTCGCTCCCACCGAACCGGGGCCTTTTCGATGGCACTCCATCTCGCTGCTTCAGCCGCTCGCACCTCCTTCAAATCATCGCTTCGCAAGCGCATAAAATCAACCACAATCTCTATAAAGGCCTGCGTAGCTTGAACCCGAACGGGAAACGGCTTCAACATGTGCGCTTCCGCGGTGAATCCGATGCAACCAAACAGCGATGCATACCCCGTGCTGTACCGAGGGGTTTCCAAAAATCCAACAATGCCCTCCTCAGGGGTTTCGCCTATGGAATACACATAGGGGCTGGTCGGTATACCGCGCTGTTCCATGGACGCATAAAGCGCAGGTTCCATAGTGTCCCGGATGAAACTTCCCACGATCGGACCCGCCTTGTCGGGTTGGGTGGATATTAGTGTCATTTCGTACGGATAATCCGCTCCATTGGTGGTGTGCGTGTCAATGAAAACCTCAGGTGAAAAGGCCTGAAATAGATCTACGAAGGCCCCGGCATTGCGGCTGTCCATTTTGATGAAATCTCGGTTCAAATCGAGGTTTCGGGCGTTTCCTCTGAAGCCGTACTCCTCCGGCCCATCCTGGTTAGTCCGCGTGCAGCAATTTCGATTCAGCGCACCTCCCACATTGTACATCGGGATGACCGCTATGTCCATGACATCGAGCACCGAACGACGCATTTTGTTGTCCGCCAAGAGTGATCTGATCCAGGCTACCGAAGCGTCTACCCCGCATGGCTCACCCGGGTGAATGGCATTGTTGATGAGCAGCCCCAGACGACTCGATTGTCGAAGCGTGCGCAAGCCGTCAAGGTCATTGAATTCTAGCGCTGACCGACTCAACACAAATGCATGGATGGGACGGCCCACATCGCTTTTCCCCACTTCGATTAGGTGGGCCTCTTCGCTCGCTTCGGCTAGCTCTTCGAAAACAGCCAGGGTCTCTTCCCAGGTTGGCGTTCGGTTGTCGTCCCTGATCACCAGCGGGTCGGAAGCTGCCGATTCTTGTGCAAGACCGAAGGCAGCGGGCAAAAGCATGGCACACAGGAACAAGACTTGAAAGCGAGGAATTAAGGGCATGTTGCGGTTTTTATTCTTCTGCAAAAATCAGAACTTTGAACTATGATTCGTTTTACGCCGTCATCCAATGGAAAACCGGAGCCAGGAAAGATTTTGCTGGCTGAGCCTTTCATGGCGGATCCGCACTTTGGCCGCAAGGCCATCCTGCTGTGCGAACATAACGAGGAAGGCTCATTCGGTTTTGTGTTGAACAATTTTATCGAGGTCGGCTTGAACGAATTGCTGGACGATTTGCATTCGGAGTGGCAAATTCCAGATCCTTGCAGCCGAAAATCAGGTTGCCTTCATGGATCACGC
>CAXREW010000135.1:0-3577 GCA_964229455.1 Flavobacteriaceae bacterium
TTTTTGACGCGAACACCCACTTCCTCAAGCGCAGTGAAGAGCACCGCAGCTGGCCAACCGGTCCCGTTCAAGTGTTCGTTGAATACCGGGAATACCGTGAATTTGAGGGCATTCAATACGCCACCCAAATCGTGCGGCAAACCAACAACCAACGCATGGTAACATCAATTGACGACGTGCAACCCAACGCCCGTGTCGACAAATCGCAATTTGAATGGGAATGAACGAGAAACCGCTGGTCCACATTGCTGGAGGAGGTGTTACCATCGCTGAGCATGCTGTGCTGCAGGACGTCAATTTGACCATTGGCACTGGGGAACTCGTTTACCTCATCGGCAAAACAGGTTCAGGCAAGAGCTCTTTGCTCAAATGCCTGTATGGCGAGCGAACCCTCACGCAAGGAGAAGGCACCGTATGTGGACACGACTTGACCAACATCACCCGGAAAAACGTGCACACCCTGCGCCGGGACCTCGGTATCGTGTTCCAAGATTTTGCCCTGCTTCCAGATCGTACGGCACATGACAACTTGGATTTCGTGCTGGGTGTGACGGGCTGGAGCAAAGGCACCGCCAGGGAAAGCCGCATTCAAGCTTGCCTTGATGCTGTCGGGCTCGGCACAAAGGGTTACAAAATGCCTCATGCCTTGTCGGGAGGCGAACAACAAAGGCTGGCCATCGCCCGTGCCTTGTTGAATGAACCGCCTTTGATCATCGCGGACGACCCCACAGGCAACCTCGATCCCGAAACGACGCACGGCATTCTCCAATTGCTCCACGACCTTGTGCAGAAGGATCGCTCGGTCATCATGGCCACACACGATCACCACGCACTCAGTCAGTACCCAGGGCGGGTATTGCATTGCACCGGCGGTCGCATTGAGGAGACCACCGACGTTCCGAGCTAATCCTTCCTCTCATGGACCGATTTCGCATCAGCGTCGTCATCCCGACCAAATCCAACCTCAGCGGCTTGCGTGCAACCGTTGAAGCGTTGTGGTCCATCGACCCCCACCGCATTGAAATCATTGTGGTGGATGGTGGCGGATGCGCGGAGACCAAGGCCTGGTTGTTGACTCATCAACACCGCATCCACCACATCCGCTCAGCGGCAGACGGCGGCGTATATCCGGCTATGAACTACGGCAAGGGATGCGCGTCCGGACATTGGGTGTGGTTCGCCGGCGCAGGCGATTTGCCCCATGCGGAAACGTGGAGAGAATTCTTGGAAGAAGATGACTCCACGGAAGACGCCCCTGCCATGCATGTTTTTGGTGTCGAGCTGGGCGATGACCGCGAGGGCGGCGTTCCCGCTCGCTACCCTGCACGTTGGGACAGCAGCATGCAATGGCGCAACACCACTCACCACCAAGGCGTGCTCTACCAACGAAAACTCATTCAATCCTGCACCTTTGATCCATCGTTTCGCGTACTAGCGGATTACGCCCTCCACCTTTCGCTATGGACGCGGGGCGTCAAGGTGGCCATCCATGAAGAAACGTGGTCGCAAGTGGCATCGGGCGGACTTTCACGCGCTTTTCATGCGCGCTTATACCAGGAAGAATGGAAGATGAAAAAGGAGGTTTTGTCGGGCTGGATCAAGTGGGCACAACCCCTTTGGTTGACCGGGAAATACCTCGCGAAACGCGTCTCAAGGCACTAGGATTCGAACTGAGCCTGCTCCAGGGCCTTGACTATTTGCCGTTCTTCGGTACCCCAATGCAGAGCAGTGGCCGCTTCTGCACATACAGCGCGCCATTCGGATGTGGGACGCGCCAGCACCGCGTCTACGGCTTCAGTAATCCCCGCTGGTGAGAAATCACGCACTACACGACCAATGTTCCACGCTTCAACCACCCGGACCACCTCCGGCATCGGGCTTGCCACAACCGGAATTCCGGCATGGATGTAATCGAATAATTTGTTGGGCAAGCTCATCAGGTAGTTGCCGTGCACACCTTGGTCCAAACTCAATCCCACATCGGCAGAAGCTGTCAAGCTGCACAGTTCGTCGAACGGCATTTTCGGCAACACCACCAAACGGCCATTGAATTGTTCCACCTGCGATTGCGCCCATTCCCATTCTTCCCCTGCTCCAACGACCACGAGGTACGCGGCGGTGTGCACTTGCAATGCCTCGACAGCCTGAACGACGCCACGGTCTTTGTCGAGGTAGGCGCCCTGAACGATGAGGAATGGAGCTCCCGCTGGAATGCTTAGTCGCTCTCTCCAATTCACGGAAGAAAGCGCTGCTTTTTCGCTCATCCTTGGCATGTTGCGCACCACCAAAGGGCGCCCACCCCGCGCACGCGGGTAGCGACTGAAATAAGCATCGGCGATGCCTTCGTTGACGGTGATGACCGCCTTGAGTCGAGGAAAGATGGCGCGTTCCACCATGAGCCACACGCCCCGTTGAAAAGGGCGACCGGTCAAGCCGGCCGCTTCTGTGAAGTACTCGTGGCTATCGTATACCAGTGGCAGGCTCTTGATTCGTGCAATGAGAAAGGCCGGTAACAGCGTATCCAGATCGTTGGCCCAGATGGCATCGACATCGGTCAGAGAGAGCGCCCGTAAAAGTCCGATTTGCAAAGCGGCGTAGAAGCCGGCGCCGCGCTTGAAAGGCAGACGCATTCGTAGGGCTTCAAAGGGAACCTGGAGCGGCTTGGACTCCGGCATCTCTCGGCCTATCAACACCGGTCTCCATCCCTCCGCCTCCAATGTAGCGCACGTCTTGAGCACCCGTTGGTCGTGGTTCAAATCATTGGAAACAAGGACAGCGATGCGTTTGGCCATACGGGGAGTCAAGCATTCATTGAATCATGAACGCGCTTGAGCACTTTTTTGGTGTACTCGGGAAAATCCGCCCCCATCATCCAACCGAAGTAGCCGGGATTGGCGGTCAGCACATCCACCACGCGCTTGCCCTTGTGTTGGCCAAAATTGAAGCAGATAGCATCTTCATCTCCGATGACAAATCGGCCCGCCGGATCGGCAAACGGTTGCCGTTGGCAAAAGGCCCCAAGTTCATCCATGTCCCGCGGCACAGGCCCCACCGTCTCATCGTCGGATACGTCGACCACGGTGTCTTGGTATTTTTCCAGTTGGGCTAATAGCACTTCGAGGGTGGCTTCTGTATCGGGCAGGGCTTCGTGCGCCCCTTCGATGGTCTTGGAGCAATAGAATTTGTAAGCCGCACGCAAAGTGCGCTGTTCCATCTTGTGGAAGATGTTCTGCACGTCGATGAGGTTGCGCCCCTCCAATTCGAAGTCGATTCCAGCCCGCAGGAATTCCTCGGCCAGAAACGGCACATCGAACCGGTTGGAATTGTAGCCCCCCAAATCACAGCCGTCCAGAAATTCCGCCATGCTTTTGGCGTACTGACGGAACGTTGGTTTGTCCTTTACGTCGTCATCGTAAATCCCGTGAATGAGGCTGGTTTCGAGGGGAATGGGCATGCTCGGATTGATCAAGAGGCGGTGTTCTGCTCCGCGCTGCTCCGGCTTTTTCTCGACCGTTCCGTCGGGGTTCACTTTGATCATGGCGATTTCCACGATTCGGTCTTTTGACAAATCTGTTCC
>CAXREW010000136.1:0-6867 GCA_964229455.1 Flavobacteriaceae bacterium
CGGGAAGCCTTGACTTGCGCCAAAAAGGTTGCGTTGACATCGGACGGTAGTTCGTTCACGAAATGAACGATGAGGTTGTTTTCTTTTTTGGTGTCGAAGACCGCGACGCTTGACCCTGGCGCCGTGAGGGTTCCTGCGTCACCGACTTGTCCACCGCCTTCGGGGTAGAAGGGCGTGGTGTCGAGGACGACCTGGTAGAACTGCTTGTTTTTGGCTTTCACCTCCCGGTACCGAAGGATTCGGCATTCCGCTTCGCGCGCGTCGTAACCCACAAAGGTGGTTTCGCTGTCATCGTGCACCTGTACCCAATCGTCGGTACTGAGTTTGCCCGCGGCTCGGCTCCGGGCCTTGGTCGCTTCCATGGCCGCTTCGAATCCGGCCTCATCGACCTCGACGCCTTGTTCGCCGGCCATCAGCGCCGTCACATCCATGGGGAACCCGAAGGTGTCGTACAGTTCAAAAACGACGTCGCCGGGAAGGACCTTGGTGCTTTTGAATTCGTCCAATCTCGCCTCGAGGCGTTCAATGCCTTTGGCCAACGTCCGTAGGAAGGATTCTTCTTCCTCCAAGATGACCCGTTCAATGAGTTGCTGCTGGGCTTTCAGTTCGGGGAATGCATCGCCCATTTGACTGGCGAGGGTCGGAACCAGGGCGTGCATAAAGGGTTCGTTGAGGTCTAAAAAGGAGTATCCGTAGCGGATCGCGCGGCGAAGGATGCGGCGAATCACGTAGCCAGCACCGGTGTTGGATGGCAATTGGCCGTCCGCGATGCTGAAGGCCACCGCACGGATGTGGTCCGAGATCACGCGGAAGGCCACATCGGCTTTGCTGTCGGATTGGCCGTATGCCTTGCCGCTCAGCTCAGCAACACGATCGAGCAAAGGGCGGAACACGTCGGTGTCGTAGTTGGATTGTTTGCCTTGCATCGCCATGGCCAGGCGCTCAAAGCCCATGCCCGTGTCGATGTGCTTTGCTGGAAGCGGCACCAAGGATCCATCCGCCATGCGGTTGAACTGCATAAAGACGAGGTTCCAGATTTCGACCACTTGCGGGTGGTCGGCGTTGACCAGGGAGGCACCCGATGTGGCGGCCCGGTCTGTGTCGCCGCGGAGGTCGATGTGGATTTCTGAGCAAGGTCCGCAGGGCCCGGTTTCGCCCATTTCCCAGAAGTTGTCCTTCTTCGAGGCGAGTAGGATGCGGTCTTCGGGCACCCATTTGGCCCAAATGCCCTTGGCCTCCTTGTCTGCTTCCAAGCCGTCTCCGGCGTCCCCTTCAAACACAGTCACGTAAAGGCGATCCTTATCCAAGCCGTACACCTCGGTGAGCAATTCCCACGCCCAATCGATGGCCTCTTGCTTGAAGTAATCGCCAAACGACCAGTTGCCGAGCATCTCGAACATGGTGTGGTGGTAGGTGTCCACGCCGACCTCTTCCAAGTCGTTGTGCTTGCCGCTGACGCGCAGGCATTTTTGGGTGTCGGCGATGCGCGGATGCACCACCGGACTGTTGCCCAAAAAGAAGTCTTTGAACGGATTCATCCCCGCGTTGTTAAACATCAGCGTCGGATCATCTTTGATGACCATGGGAGCCGATGGAACAATTTCGTGGCCTTTCGAGGCGAAGAATTCGAGGAAGCGCTCGCGAATGAGTTTTGATTCCATTGTCAGGGGAATGTAGCCCGGTTAATGAGGTTATTCACTGCAAAAATCTACAAAAGGCCCGCCCAAACGCGCGGTGCACCAAATTAAGTTTGCACATTTGCATGGTAATGGCGAAGCGCTTTCACAAAATCCGGTATAACGAGCAAACCCTCCGCATGGAGCAGGTTCCGTTCGACCTGAAGGATTACGTACTTCTTGCCATCAAGCGCGTCGGGGTGCTGGTGCTGATTTCATTCGGCAGCATCTACATTTTTGACACCTACTTCGAAAGCCCGACGGACCGCGCCCAGCGCCGGGAGATCGCGTTCCTCGAAGACCGATTGGGCAAAATGGATGCGGACATGCAAGACATGGCCATCATCCTCGGTGACATCTCGGACCGTGACGATGCCATCTACCGCTCCATCTTTGGGGTGGAGTCGTACCCAAACCACCTGCGCAACCCGGGCATCGGCGGCATCGACCGCAGCCGGGCCCTGCGTGGCTACGACCACAGCCAAGCCGTCATCTCGTCAGAAGAGCGACTGGCGGAATTGCAGCGCAAGCTGGTCGCCCAGAGCCGATCGTTTGAGGAGGTGCTGGATTTGGCCAAACACCAAACCGAATTGCTCAAGTCCATCCCCGCTATCCAACCGGTTCGCAACGAGGATTTGAAGCGCATGGCCAGCGGATACGGTTACCGCATTCACCCGATTTACAAGGTGCGCAAAATGCACTATGGCATGGATTTTTCCGCGCCTACGGGCACTGAGATTTTTGCCACAGGGGACGGAGAAGTAATCCTCGCCAAGCGCACCTGGAATGGCTTCGGTCGCCACGTCATCATCCGCCACGGCTTCGGCTACGAAACCCTGTATGCACACATGAGCAAGGTGCTGGTGCGCAAGGGTCAGAAAGTGAAGCGTGGAGAAGTGATCGGCCTCGTTGGATCGACGGGTACTTCTGTCGCACCTCACCTGCACTACGAGGTGCACAAAGACGGACGCAAAGTCAACCCGGCGCAGTACTACTTCAACGACTTGACGCCGGCGCAGTACGAGGAGATGCTCAAGCAGTCAGCGAGCAGCAACCAGTCATTTGACTGAAATCGCCCATCCTGCATCATCTAGTTGGTTCATTTTGAACCCGTTGATAATTATGGTACATTCGTTCAAACGGTCAATGCAACGCCCATGCCCTTGAACAAGCCCATCGAAAAACGCTACTTCACCATCACCGAGGTGGCCAATGAGTTGGGACTGAACGCATCGCAACTCCGTTACTGGGAAAAGGAGTTTACACCGTTGAATCCCAGGACGAATGCGCGCGGAAAGCGATTTTACACAGCGTCGGACAAGGAATTGATTCAGCAAATCGCCTGGCTGGTCAAGGACCAAGGGTACACGATTGACGGTGCACGCAAGGCACTCAAGAAGCGCAAAAAAGTTGCGGAAGCCATGGCTGCGGATGCCGCGCCGCCCTTGGAACATCCGGTGAACAAGGAGCAGCTGCTAGAGCGCCTGTACAGCGCCAAGGCCAAACTGGAGGCACTCAGAGAACAGTTGGGCGACTCGTAACGGATTAGGCCGACGCCCCCCAACGGGCACCTGAGACCAGGTAATTTTTCACGTAATCATCGATGGCGGATTCCAAGGAGTGGAATTCACGGTCGTAACCGATGCTGCGCAACTTGGACATGTCAGCCTCGGTGAAGTATTGGTACGTATCCCGGAGGTCTTCAGGCGTGTCGATGAAGCTGATGTTCGGTTCCTTTCCCATGGCATCGAACGTCGCCGTGGCCAAATCGAGGAAAGTCCGGGCCTTTCCGGTGCCGAGGTTGTACAATCCGTTCGAAGAAGATTGGCGGTGGTGCATGAGGAAATAACACACCTCAGCCACGTCCTTGACATACACGAAATCGCGGGTCTGACCGCCGTCGGTGTAATCGGGCCGATGCGACCGGAACAACTTCATGGCGTCTGTCGCCTTCACTTGATTGAAGGTGTGGAAAACCACGCTCGCCATGCGGCCTTTGTGGTATTCGTTGGGGCCGAAAACATTGAAGAATTTCAACCCCGCCCAGAAGTACGGCGCGTGGCCTTCAGCGGCTTGAGCCAGTGTCCAGCGGTCGAAGTCGTTCTTTGATTCACCGTAGGGATTCAATGGGGCAAGGCCGTCCACGATGCCGTGGTCGTCTTTGTACCCGTGCTCGCCGCCGCCGTACGTGGCTGCGGAAGAGGCGTAGACCAAGGGCAAACCGTACTGGACGCAAGCATTCCAAACGCGTTGGCTGTACGAGACATTCAAATCGTCAAAAATTGCCCGGTCCTGCTCCGTGGTGTCAGTGCGCGCGCCGAGGTGGAAGATGAATTGGACTTGGTTTTCGTTGACCTCCAGCCAATCGAAAAACGCCAGCCGATCGACGCGTTCCGTGCATTTCAACTCCGCGTGATTCGGTGCCTTATCGACGCGGCTGAAGTCGTCCACCAACACCAAATCAAAAAATCGCGCCTCGTTCAACCGCGCAGCCAATGCGCTTCCAATGAACCCTGCAGAACCTGTGATGACGATCATGCGCCAAAGGTAAGAAAGGTACATGGCGTATCTTTGCAGCCGAGTCAGATGAAACAAGTCACCATCACCCGCCGAGCGCGCTTCAATGCTGCGCACCGCCTTTGGAACGACGCCTGGAATGCTGAGAAGAATTTCGAGGTATTCGGCAAGTGCGCCAACCCCAATTGGCACGGGCACAATTACGAGGTGTTCGTCACCGTGCGCGGAGAGATCGACGAAGCAACGGGCTACTTCATCAACTTCACGGATTTGAAGGCCATCATCAAGGACAAGGTGGAAGAGCCGCTGGACCACAAGAACCTCAATTTGGATGTTCCGTGGATGCAGGGAAAACAAACCTCTGTTGAGAATTTGGTCATCGCAATCTGGGAACAACTTGAACCAATCATCCAGGAGAACGGTTGTACTCTCGAACGTATCCGCGTCTACGAAACAGAGAACAACTATGCGGACTACTACGGAGCCTCATAATGGAATACGACGCAGAGTACCGCCCCACCGCAGCGGATATTGAACAGTTCCCCGACCTGCAAAACGGTCCTTCCTCGCTCATTCAGGGTGCGGCCGTGGAGATTCAGCAAGTCGGAATCCACAACTTCCGGTTGCCGCTCAAGTACAAGACCCGTGACAACGGATCGATTGTGCTCGAGACCAAGGTAACGGGTACGGTGTCGTTGGAGGCGCACAAGAAGGGCATCAACATGTCGCGCATCATGCGATCGTTCTACGACTTCAAGGACGACGCCTTCACCATGGACAAACTCGAATCCGTGTTGAACACGTACCAGGACCGACTGGATGCATTCGATTCCAAGGTGGCGCTCAAGTTTTCCTACCCCATCATGAAGCCGTCGTTGCGCTCAGCGAATGAAGGCTACCAGTACTACAACGTCACGCTCGAGGGCGACCTGGACAAAACAGGTACCCTGAAGAAAATCATCCACTTCGATTTCGTTTACTCTTCCGCGTGTCCATGTTCGTACGAGCTGTCGGAGCATGCGCGGAAGCACCGTGGCAAGTCCGCTGTGCCGCATTCCCAACGATCGGTGGCGCGCATCTCCGTGGAAGTCGATGATATCGTTTGGATCGAAGACTTGCAGGAAATCTGTGAGGCGGCCTTGAAGACCGAGACCCAAGTCATCGTCAAGCGCGAAGACGAGATGGCCTTTGCCGAAATGAACGGAGCGTACTTGAAGTTCGTGGAAGATGCGGCTCGCTTGCTGTACGAGCAATTGAGCGAGGACGACCGCATCAAGGACTTCCGGGTCATTTGCTCCCACCAAGAGTCGTTGCATTCGCACGACGCGGTGTCGGTGATTTTGGCTCCCGACAGCCAGTTCAGCGGCGAGGTGCCCCACGAATTGTGGTCCAGCCTCATTCACGTTTCGTAAGTCATACGTGCCTCCTGAAGGAATTTTTGGCGAAAGGGTCGAGCCACTGACGCGACTTTTCTCCCCACATTTGCGCCATGAACGAATTTGAATCGCCTCGAATTTTTGACGACGCACTCATCCAAGACGAGTCCGTGGTCTCGCGTTTTATCGCCAACGTATTCAGCTGGATGGTCGCCGGATTGGTGGTCACGGCCACGGCGGCCTACTACACGGTTGAATCCGGCTTCATTATGCAGCTCTTCAATACCGAAACCGGTGCCATGAGTGGCCTCGGCTGGGTGGTGATGCTTGCTCCCTTGGGTTTCATCCTCGCTATGAACATGGGATTCCAGCGGTGGTCCAGCACCGGACTGACTCTTCTGTTTGTTGCCTTCAGTGCCGTCATGGGCGTCTCGCTGAGCAGCATCTTCTTGGTGTATGCCATGTCCAGCATTGCGCAGGTGTTCATGATCACCGCCGCCACGTTTGCGGTGATGGCCATCCTGGGCTACACCACGCAAACTGACCTCACCCGCTTCGGCAGCCTGTTGATGATGGCCCTCATCGGCATCATCATCGCCAGCTTTGTGAATTGGTTCATCGGCTCGCCTTCGTTGGATTACATCATCAGCGTGGGCGGGGTATTGATCTTCACTGGTCTTATCGCTTATGACACCCAAAAGCTCAAGCGCATCGCAGCCGGCATCGAATACGGATCAGAAACTGGATCCAAGTTGGCCATCCTTGGCGCGACAAGCCTGTATTTGGATTTCGTCAACCTCTTCTTGTTTTTGCTGCGGCTGCTCGGCCGACGCGATTGATGCGCCAAGCACAAATGAAAAAGGCCCGCTCGACGCGGGCCTTTTTGTTGCTTGAAGTTCAGATCACTTGACCATCAAGTACTGGGACCATTGCTCGCCTTCGTCGGTTTGAAAGACGATGAGGTACGGCCCGGCCGCCAGTCGGTTGGCGTGCACGAAGTAATTCGATCGGCCTGCCGGGAAGTGTCCTTGGTGGAGCACATCGACCTGCGCGCCGAGTGCATTGTACACCACAAGGCTGCCTGAAGTGCCGCTGCGCAATTCCATGGGGATGCTGGTGATGGCCGAAGCGGGGTTGGGATAGGCCGCCGCCATCGGCGAAGCGTCCCACTCACCGATGCCCACGGTGGGATCGAAGACCTCGAAACTCCACCAACCGTCCGGCGCTGGCATGGGGCGGGCGCCCACTTTGCCCGAATTGGCCGCGCCCTCGATATAATAGTAAAGCGTTGTGCCTTG
>CAXREW010000137.1:0-5683 GCA_964229455.1 Flavobacteriaceae bacterium
GCCACAGCTGCTGGGACTGTTTCAACGCACTGATCAAAATTTTCTCCCAGCGCTCTGCCTTCTCGGTTTTTCGTTCGCTGCGTTCCGTCCAGACGGGCTGAATCTTGCGGACACCATATTCCATGGCCTTCTCCAAGAGCCATTCAAAGCGATCCGTGCTTTTGGTGGGCGCGATGACCAATGTCAATAGAAACTCGGGCGCCGGCTGGGTTTCCACCAGTTCCGTTGAAACCACACATCGGCGCTTATCCGCCTCCGTCAAAATCCCTTCATACCGGTGACCTTTGCCATCGACCAGCCCAATGCGGTCGCCCACAGTGGCGCGCAGTACACGCACCAAGTGCTTGGACTCATCTGAATCCAAGGTGTGAACTGGGGCAACACTGGGCGCATAAAACAATCGCATGGCCCAAAGGTATTCGTCGCCGTCGAAACTTAGGCAGAGACCGGAGCTGCTTCGAGCATGGCGGCATTGGCCGCGTGTTCGAATTGCGCAAAATTCGAATTAAACAGCTGGGCCAGTTTGGCCACCGCAGCTTGATACGCTGAGGCATCCTCCCACACCTTCGCCGGAATCAACACCTCATCCGGCACACCCGGACAAACCGTTGGCGAATGCAGCCCAAACACCGGGTCCTTGTGCATTGGGGCGCCGTCGAGGTCTCCGTTCATGGCAGCGCGGATCATGGCGCGTGTGTGCGTCAGTTTCATGCGCGTTCCCACGCCAGACCCTCCACCGGTCCAGCCGGTGTTTACAAGCCAAATGCGCACGCCGTGCTGCTCCACCTTCTCCGCTAGCATTTCCGCATAATCGGTTGGAGGCAATGGCATAAACGGCGCCCCGAAGCAAGCCGAGAAGGTCGCTTGTGGCTCCGTTACCCCAACTTCTGTTCCCGCAACTTTCGCCGTGTACCCGGATAGGAAGTGGTACATCGCTTGTCCCGCGTCCAGACGGCTGATAGGAGGCAGCACACCGAACGCATCGCACGTCAAAAAGAAGATGTCTTTCGGATGGGCGCCCGTCCCGTCTCTGGACGCACCCGGAATGTGCGTAATCGGGTAAGAAACCCGGGTGTTTTGCGTGATGGAAGCATCGAAGTAATCCGGTGTCACACCGTCCTGCTGAAAACCGATGTTTTCGAGCATCGCACCGAACTTGATAGCATTGTATATCTGTGGCTCGCGGTCCGCATCGAGGACGATGGTCTTGGCGTAACAGCCGCCTTCCATGTTGAATACACCGTCTTCGCCCCATCCGTGCTCGTCGTCACCAATCAAGGTCCGGTCCACATCGCTCGAAAGCGTGGTCTTGCCGGTGCCGGAAAGACCGAAGAAAACCGCTGTCTCCCCTTCATCATTGACGTTGGACGAGCAGTGCATGGGAAATACGTTGTGTACCGTCGGCAACACAAAATTCATCACGGAGAACATGCCTTTTTTGATTTCGCCCGTGTAAGCGGAACCGGCAATGAGGATCAGCTTTTTCGTAAAACTAACCGCTGTCACGTTCGCCTGTCGGCACCCGTGAACGTCGGGATTCGCCTGGTAAGAGGGGGCGCAAATCACGGTCCACTCAGGAGAAGGAACCAACACGTCCTCTTCTTCCAACCGAATGAACATATTGGAAACGAATAGATTCGCCCATGCCTTTTCGGAAATGACGCGTGTTTTGATTTGGGATGCGGGATCGGCCCCAACAGCTGCGTCTCGGACGAACACACTCCGGCCTTTCAAATGCTGCGCGATGTCCTCGTGCAGCCGATCGAAATGGGCCGCCTCCATGGGCTGATTGATGTCGCCCCAATCGACGCGATCCGCCGTGAGCGCATCTTTGACGAGGAAGCGGTCCTTAGGCGAACGCCCTGTAAATGCACCGGTCGATACGGCCAACGCTCCGGCATCTGTAAGAACGCCTTCGCCTCGGAGGAGGGTTTGTAAAATAAGTTTTGCGGGGGGAAGGTTCCAGTGGGCGCGTGCCACTCCTTCCAAGTTGACGGCGTCCAACGACGCGTCAAAGGGGGTGTTTCCAACGTGTTTCATGAGAGAATTGATCATTGCATTTCTCATTGCTAAAGATAGGAGAATTGTTACGAGGGTGAGGGCCGTTGATTTCGAATAAATTCAATAACAAATGTGAACCAACCCAAGGCCATGAGGACGCCACCAAGGGGTGCGGCCCACCCCACTCGACTCAGCAGGTCAGAGTCCGGAGTGATGCTCTCGGCGCCCACCGTTCCGGAAAAGAGCACGGTGCCGAGGACCAACATCCGCTCCGCCCACATGCGATTGTTCATGCCCACACTGAGCGTGCGCACGACCACCATCACCACGAGCCCCAATCCCATAAAACGGAAATACTCTACCGCAATGCCCCACCGAGTCAGCAACTCGGCCGAAGCCATGCCATGTCGCCCGTATGCAGCGAGCAACACAGATGCTCCCACACAAAGCAATCCCCAAGCAACCCAGAGGCATTGTTCGCGGTTGAAAGATTGCATGCCCAAACTTATTTCCAGCCCGGTCGGTCACATTTGCCACAGCATGCGAAGTAATCAACATGAATCGGATAACTTGCCCACATGAAGCCCCAACCGTTTTGCATCGCCCTCCTCGCGCTTTTGGTTTTTCACGAAACAACCGTTGGGCAAACCCCTTGGAGCTGGAATCTGTCGGAGGGGCCCGAGGTGACCAACGGTGAAACCGCAATGCCCCACCCCTTCACGGGTGGCCTCAGCGCTCCGCAATGGTCGGAAATCGACATGGATTGGGACGGCGACATGGACCTGTTCGCTTTTGACCGCGATGGCAGCCGGGTGTTGGTATTCGAAAAGACCGAAACCGGAGGCTGGCAGGAGCGACCGGACTGGAGCGCAGGATGGCCGGCCCTCAAGCACTGGGTGCTCCTGCGCGATTTTGATTGCGACGGACTTCCAGATCTCTTCACCGGCTACCAAAACAGCATCCACGTTTACCGCAACACGACCGCAGCGCCAGGCGTCCCAACGTTCGAGCCCTATGCGCTGCCGCTTACAGCCAGCTGGGACTTTGGTACTGGCGCTCAAGAACTGCCATTGGTGTGTCTGACCATCGACAAACCGGCCATTTTTGACGTGGACAATGACGGCGACCTCGACTTCGTCTGCTTCACCGAAACAAGCACGTCTTTGTACCGGTTTTCTGGACAATCGGCCTGCGGGCTGGACCTGGTATGCACCAACCGGTGTTACGGCATGGTGTCCGAAGGATCGGAGGACAACACCTTGTTTATCGGTGCCGACCACAACTGCAGTTTCAATGTGGTGGATCCAGAAGGCCGGCCGGCCCCCATCGATGCAGAGGCCGCTGAGCGTGACGGCGTGCACGCGGGTGGTGCCATCACCGCGCTCCAGTTCGACGGCGAAAACTTCCACGACCTGCTCATCTCCGACGTCACCTACCCCACCATGAGCGGCCTTATGCTCGAGGACGCCACGGACGGTCAAGACAGCACCGCTTGGGTGGACATGGCCTTCCCTGCCCTGGTGCCTCACACCGGTGAAGCCGACAGCATTTTCCTTCAGCGGTTCCCCGCTGCGTATCCGATTGACCCCGATGCAGACGGCGATTGGGACCTGGTTATTTCCCCCAACATCGCGCTGGAAATCAACGACGACCAATGCGTTCAGTTCTGGGAAAATCAAGGGACCACGGACGAGCCGCTGTGGGCTTTGGCCTCTAACCATTGGATACAAGACGGGACCATTGACGTCGGAAGGGGGGCGATTCCTGTCTTGCACGATCTCGACGGGGACGGCGACTTGGACCTCGCCATTGGTAACCAGGAACGCTATGAAGGCGTCAACGACACCCCGACGGCCCTTGCCCTGTTCGAGAACACGGGAACGGCATCCCAACCATCCTTTGAATGGCGCACGTGGTCAGCGATTGAGTTCGCCTTCAACGGTATCGAAAGCGGGCATCCCACCTTTGGGGACCTGGACGGCGACGGGGTCAACGACCTCATCGTCGGAGACGAGTTGGGGCTTTTGCATGCATACATCAATACCGCTGAACCCGGCAGCTGGCCGACGTGGACCTTGGACCAATTGGCGGTTCAAGATTCGGAAGGCGAAGCCATCGACGTCGGACAGTTCGCGGCACCGCAGCTGATCGACGTCAATGCGGATGACCTCCTCGACCTCATCATCGGAGAAAAGAACGGCACGCTCTCGCTGTACGTAAACTGCGGCACTCCCTCAGCGCCGGCTTGGTGCCTGCAAACGACACCGGAATTGGAGGCCAACTGGGGCGGCATTCAAGTCAACAACGCCCTCGGCATCAACGGATACTCCACCCCTTGCTTGTACATAGACGGTGCAGAGCTCCACGTCGCCGCTGGAAACGAACTGGGCGAGATTCAGTACTTCGGAATCCTCAATCCCGAAGACATCTTGGCGCCGCTTGAAGCCACCGGTCCGTCCTGGAATGCGTCGATGCGGGGGCTTCGCTCAAGTGGAACCCTGGGCGATGTCAACGGCGACGGCATCCCGGAATTGGTCGTTGGTATTCAAAATGGCGGGTTGCGGTGGTTTAATGGCGCAACGGTCGACATCACTGGCTACGAGCTGCCTGAACGCCCACTGGTCGCCCCAAATCCGGCGAGTACAGGAGAATGGATCCGCATCGCGCTGCCTCAACCGAGTCGCATGGCGTGGATGGATATGCAAGGAAGGCTCGTACAGCCCTTGGGACTTCAGCAGGCGGGTACTGCATCGCTCGCTGTTCCAACAACGCCGGGGCTGTACCTCCTAACGACGCAACCCGCAGCGGGCGGGATGATCCGAACCGTGCGGGTTGTCGTTCAGTAGCGCGGGAAAGCGTTTCCGGTAGCTTACGCTTCGGCGTTCATGCGGTCGAGCACCTCAGCTACTCCGCGTACGGCCTTCTCACTCTCAGCGAGCAACGCTTTCTCTTCGTCGTTGAGGTCCAACTCGATGATTTTCTCGATGCCGTTCTTTCCGAGCTTCACGGGAACGCCCAAGTACAAATCGTTGATTCCGTACTCACCCGTCAACCAGGCGCACACCGGGAAGATGCGCTTCTGATCGCGAACAATGGCCTCGACCATTTGAGCAGCGGCTGCGCCGGGCGCATACCAAGCCGATGTGCCCAAGAGGTTGACGATCTCGCCGCCGCCCTTCTTCGTGCGTTCCACGATGGCATTGAGCTTGTCTGCGTCGATCAATTCCGTCACGGGAATCCCTCCAACCGTGGTATAGCGAGGAAGCGGCACCATGGTGTCGCCGTGGCCACCCATCAACACCGCCTGGATGTCTTTCGGCGAGCAATCCAAGGCCTCGGCCAAGAAGGCGCGGTAGCGTGCGGTATCCAAAAGTCCTGCCATGCCCATCACCTTGCTCGACGGCTTGTTTGCGGTCAGGTAGGCACAGTATGTCATGACGTCCAATGGGTTGGAAACCACAATGATGATAGCTTCGGGACTGTGCTCGAGGATGCTGTTGGTCACGCTCTTCACGATGCCTGAGTTGGTCGCGATCAAATCGTCGCGGCTCATGCCGGGCTTGCGCGGCAAACCGCTCGTGATGACCACTACGTCTGAACCCGCCGTTTTCGCGTAGTCGTTCGTCGCTCCTACCGTTCGGGTGTCGTACAGGTTGATGGGAGCCGTCTCCCAGATGTCCAA
>CAXREW010000138.1:0-3213 GCA_964229455.1 Flavobacteriaceae bacterium
CTGACGCCTTCTTGAAGCGTTGGATACAGATGAACAACGAGAATCCACTGACCGATGAGCAGCTGGAGAAGGAATACCCCAGCTACGCCGACTCGATGCGTTGGCAGTTGCTTCAGCAAGCTGTTATGAAAGACGCGGACATGCGCGTGACCGGCGAGGATTTGGAGGATGAAGCCAAAAAAGTCATCGGGGCGCAGTACGCACAATACGGCATGCCGCTCGAGGGCGAAATGCTCGACAATTTTGCCAAGAACGCACTTGCCAATGATGATGAGCGCCGTCGCATTGCGGACATCATCATCGAGCGCAAAGTGGTGGACAACTTGAAGCCACGGGTCACCATCAAGGACAAGAGCGTTTCGTTCGAGGACTTTGCGAAGGTGGCTGCTGAAGTCCGCTAAGGGCGGGGCGATTGCATTGGGGTGATTTATCAAGAACACCCGTTCACAAAAGATTGCTAATCGGCCGCGAATGCGCGCGCTGAGAATGGGAAACGTCTGTACTTTTATCACATGACCGATCGCAACGAATTCCTCAAGTATGCCGTCAAAGACCGCGGCATGAGCAGCCAAACCGTGCGGGACTACATCTCCCATGCTTACGGCCCTGAAAACCTAACACGCACCGTCATTGAAGAGCGTCAGATGCCTTTCCGCGAGGTGGATGTCTTTTCGCGTTTGATGGCCGACCGCATCATTTTCTTGGGCACGGGCATTGACGATTACATCGCCAACATCATCCAGGCCCAATTGCTTTTCTTGGAGTCTACCGATGCGAGCAAAGACATTCAGATTTACATCAACAGCCCTGGTGGCTCCGTGTATGCGGGTCTCGGTATCTACGACACCATGCAGTACATCCGCCCGGATGTCGCCACCATCTGCACCGGCATGGCTGCGTCCATGGGAGCCGTGCTCCTTTGCGCAGGTGCTGCTGGAAAGCGAACGGGCTTGAAGCACAGCCGGGTCATGATTCACCAGCCCCTCGGCGGAGCGAGCGGTCAAGCTTCTGACATTGAGATCACCGCCCGTGAAATCCAAAAACTGAAGAAGGAACTCTATGCCATCATTTCCCACCACAGCGGTCAGACCGAAAAGACGGTGTGGAACGACTCCGACCGCGATTACTGGATGATTGCATCCGAAGCCAAGGAATACGGCATGATCGACGAGGTTCTCTAACGCAAATAAGCATCACCGCGATGAGTGATACCCCCATCCACTGTTCATTCTGCGGGCGCAGCAAAGAAGACGTTGACGTCTTGATTGCGGGCGTCACCGGACACATCTGTGACCATTGCATCGAGCAGGCCGATGGCATTTTGCGCGAGGAGAAAAAAGCCGCACCCGCTGGTGCAGCCTTTTCCCTCAAGCTTCCGAAAGAAATCAAGGAGCACCTCGACACCTATGTCATTGGCCAAGAGGAAGCCAAAAAGACCATCAGTGTTGCGGTGTACAACCACTACAAGCGCATCCTGAACCCCACGCACGACAACGACATCGAAATCGACAAGTCCAACGTGATTTTGCTTGGGGAAACAGGCACCGGCAAGACCTTGCTGGCACGCACCATCGCCCGCATGCTCGACGTCCCATTCTGCATCGCTGACGCCACCGTATTGACGGAGGCAGGGTACGTGGGGGAAGACGTCGAAAGTGTGCTGTCACGACTGCTCCAAGCGGCGGATTACAACGTTGAACAAACCGAACGCGGCATCGTCTTCATCGATGAGGTGGACAAAATCGCTCGCAAGAGCGACAACCCTTCCATAACGCGCGACGTGAGCGGTGAGGGCGTTCAGCAGGCGCTTCTGAAATTGCTCGAAGGGGCCGAAGTGAGCGTACCCCCACAAGGCGGCCGCAAGCACCCCGAGCAGAAACTCATCTCCATCAACACGAAGAACATCCTGTTCATCTGCGGTGGGGCGTTCGCGGGCATCGAAAAAATCATCGAACGGCGGGTCAAACGCGCTTCCATCGGATACCAAAACGATGAAGACCACATCGATGACGAAAACCTGCTCCAATACGCTGCTCCCGCTGACCTGAAGAGTTTTGGATTGATTCCGGAACTCATCGGTCGATTCCCAGTATTTACGCACTTGAATCCATTGGACGCCTCAGCACTTCGACAGATCCTGACCGAGCCCAAGAATGCATTGTGCAAGCAGTACATCGAGCTGTTCAAAATGGACGGCATTGACCTCAAGTTTGACGCCTCGGGGTTGGATTACATGGTAGAGAAAGCCGTTGAATTCAAACTCGGCGCTCGCGGCCTGCGCAGCATCATGGAAGCAGTTCTGAATGACGCCATGTTCGAACTTCCAGGAACCGAGGAAAAAGAGCTCACGGTCACTCGCACATTCGCCGAAAAACATTTCACCGATAACCAGCAGTCCGGGTTGCGCGTGGCCTAAGCCCCATGGCCAAGAAAGCGACTCCCCTTATGCAGCAGTACAATCGGGTCAAAGCCGATTACCCTGAAGCGCTGCTCCTTTTTCGGGTGGGCGATTTCTACGAGACCTTTGGAGACGACGCCGTCAAAGCGGCCGATGTCCTCGACATCGTATTGACGAAACGAGGAAACGGAAGTGCGAGCGAAGTGGAACTCGCTGGCTTTCCCCACCACTCGCTGGACACCTACCTCCCACGGCTGGTGCGAGCAGGCCACCGCGTAGCCGTTTGTGATCAACTCGAAGACCCGAAAAAGGCTGTTGGCATCGTCAAACGCGGTGTCACGGAGCTGGTCACTCCGGGGGTCGCTTTTCACGACCAAGTACTCAATGCCCGGACCGATAACTACCTCGCAGCCGTGCACGGCGACAAGACTGGCTATGGCCTCGCGCTCCTCGACATTTCGACGGGCGACTTTGCCACAGCTGAAGGCGATGAAGCGCTCATCGACCGGTTGCTGCGCGCACATCAGCCTGCGGAGGTATTGGTGCTGAAAAACCAGGCCTCGGCTTTCGCCGAAACATTTGGCAACGACTGGCACTTGAGTCGGTTGTACGATTGGGTGTTCAAAACTGATTACGCCCAAGAGCGCATCCAAAAGCAATTCGAAAACAAATCCCTCAAAGGGTTCCAACTCGATGCACGGCCTTTGGCATTGCTCACGGCCGGGGCAGTTCTGCACTACCTCGACCACGCCAAACACGACCGGCCCAAGCACGTCCGCACCATCCGCACCCTGCGCGAAGACGGCACGTTGTGG
>CAXREW010000139.1:0-4208 GCA_964229455.1 Flavobacteriaceae bacterium
CTGCCGTCAACTCGAGGTCCATCATGCCGTTGCCCTTGCCTTCCAGCTTCGTCATCTCCACGCCGCTGCCGTACTCGGCGTACTGAACCGTACCACCGGCTTCGGGAGCAGGGTTGTGGGGAACGCCGCTGTACGATCGAATGGATCCCACGGCGGCCTTGCGCGATGCCTTGAACTGAACGTCCTGGCCCGTGCCCAAAACCGGATCGTACGGTCGGTAGTTGTTGTAACCGTAGGCCAACGCCATGAAGTAGTAGGTCTTGTGGTTGACCAAACGGTTGTCGCCCTGAGCGAACACGTCGTTGGTAATGCGCAAGCTGTGGAAAATCCCTTCATCGGAACCGTTTGCTTGCAAGGTGGGGACCGGCAATTCAAGCACCGGATCGAATTCGTTGTTAATGACTTGGGTGATGCCGTTGCGTACGTCGCATTGGGCGATGAGGCGAGCGGCATCGATGTCACCGAGGTCGGAAGGGCTCACCGTGTTGTCACGCAATTGGTAAATCAAGTAGCCTTCGAAGACGTAGCTGCGCTCCTCGTCCGTGAGTACCGTTCCGTCTTCCAATTCGGTTGGAATGGACGGATCCATCGCCATGTACTCCTCACGGTAGTTGTTCGAAAGCGGGTTGTCGTTGGTCAAGTAGAGGATGAGCTCATTTTCCAATTCTTGGATGGTCACATCCGGAGCATCGGGACCGGAGACAATTTCGAAGCAGTTGTCGAATAATGCCTGGGCCTTGTCGTCGGCCAAACGCAACAACTCCACGCTCTCAAAAGGCTCACCGCCCGTAGCCCGTGCCCAGACCATGCCCACGGTGATGTTGTTGTAATCTCCCGGTTCCAAGGTGAAAGGACCCGCCGATTGCAGGAAGAGGCGGTCACCGGGTGGGTTGCCTGCCCCCACTTCCGTCCACGGTTCAACGGAGATACCGATGGTGCCCCATTGATACGGGTCGGTATCGCCAGGGAACATGTAGTCCGCGGGAATGTCGAGGTCTGCACCTGTGGCAGCGGTCAAGCCGTCACCACCGTACGCCATCCGCTGCCCGTTTTTCCAAAATCCGCGCATGTAGTTGTAGTACTGCGCTGCCAGCGTAGGCTGGCCGTTGATGCCAAAATTCCAGTTGTAGTAAATGAACTTCCGCATGCCGTAGCGCTCGTTATCGATGACGCCATCACCGTAGCCGATGCCGATGCCCTGGTAGGGAATGCCCAGTGAGTCGATGGCGTCCGAAAAGACGGTGGTCAATGGGTTGTCAATGGTGTCTGAATCTTGGTACGGGCCCTCAAAGAAGTCCACCCCCATCGCCGGTGGGTTTTCCCCGTAACAGATGGAATAGCTCGTCGGCTCATCGAAGGCATCCCCGTTGTAGCTGTAGCCGAGGCCACGCTCGACGTCCACCCCAACGTAATCGTCCACGTGGCCGCCCAAGTCGCAGTCCACCCACTGGGCAAAGTAGGTATCGGTCAACGTTTGCGTCCCTTGGTTGATCAGGACGTAGTTGTAAAACTGCATGTTGTTCACCTCATCGTTGGTCGAGAAGGCGAAGGCCTGGGCGCGGATCTCCATGCCAATTGGCTCACCCTGCGATTCCGAGTGAATATTGCCCTTGTCATTGAAAATCCAGTAGTACGTCTGGTCGCCATACAACGGGACTTGGTCCTCCCGGCGGCGCTCGGCGCAATCGATTTCTTGGAGGAAATCATACCATGGATAGTCCCCCGCGGCCGGATCGTAGAAGCCGTTTCCGTCGTAATCCTTAAACGGGGCGAGGTAGTAGTCTTGATTGAGGCCGACGTTTCCGTGCGCAGGGTATTCGAAGAAATACGAGGGAATGGTGTACCCATTGGGGAACTGCTCCTCGAGGTCGCACTCAGGGTCGGCGATGCAATCGAAGTACTGGCGGTGGCGCATGGCATCTGCACGCTGGGTGATGGTGAACCGGTCGTACTGTTCGCATGTCGTCGGGTCCACTTCCGCCGCACCTGTGTTGGTCAGTGGGCCTGGCCAGAAATCGTTGCCGACGTTCCGGTAACGCACAGCGGCCAACTTGAGTTGCTGGTCGGGGCTGATTCCGCCCAACCACAAAGCTCCGCCGTAGACCACAGACACCCCCTCCTCTTTCGGCACCATGAAGGCCCCTTTCTCAATCGCTCGGTCGTACCACAGCGCCCCGGCGTTTTCAATGAGGGCGCGTACGTTGTTCCATTCCAAATCTCGGAGGGCTGTCGCAGGTGCGCAGGCTTCTGCGCGGATTTCCAACGACGGATCAGGCTGGGCTTGAGGCACCGGAAACCCTTTTTGGAACAAGGGCGCATTCGGCGTGGAATGCTGGGCCAACAACACACCACTCAGGAAGGCGCAGCACGCGAACAGGCAGGCTTTTTTCATCGAATCAGGCTTGGGGTAGCAAGTTAGGAAACCCGCTGCGAAGTTGCGGCTTTAAGAAGCGCCGAACAACACGGGTACATCCACGAGTTGCATGGTCTCTGTGTAAATGAGCCAGCCCTTCACGGAATCGTCTGGGTGCATGGCACTGAGGACTTCGCAATACCCGGCCACCTGGGCCTTGTCTTTGTCCCGGTCCTTCCCGGTTTTGAAATCGACCACATGCCAGACACCATCAAGGCGCACCACCCGATCGGGGCGGCCCAACTCGCCGTTCCCGAAGTGCACGGTGCGTTCGGCGAACACCTCTGTGGCATCGGCTTCGAAAAACCGCTTGGTCTCGGCTCCGTTGAGGATGGATTCGATCAAGGATGCAACGGACGCCCGTTGGTGCGGGGTCCAAAGGTTGGCCTGCTCCATCCGTTCCTTGAGACCCGGCCAATCCCCGGCATGCTTCAGTTCGCCCAATAACCCGTGCACAGCGTTCCCGTGTTCAATGGGCGTCCATTCCCCTTCCGAGGCGAGTGCAGCCCAGTGCATTTTGGGACGAGCAATGTGCTGGCCGTAGGGCTGGCCCAACTTGAGGAGCTGCTCATGATCAGCGCCAACTGCGGTGTCTTCGGCGTTCTCTTCTTTTCGGTCCAACGCCCCAAAATTGTCCAGCACAGTATCACTATCCACGCGCTCGGGGAACGCTTCTTGCCACCCTTTCCACAGCAACTGCGGGAGGGTTTGAATGGCCATATCGGATGCGGGTTCTTTGTCAAACTCAAGACCGATGTCCAGCCGGTCCACCGCCCTTGTCGCAGCCACGTAGGCCACGTTCAACGCATCCAAGACGGTCCGGTCGATTTCAGCTTGACGCTCGTGCTCCATGACCGTGTCTTTCAGATCGCTGTCCCGCAAGAGCGCCGCTGGAAGACCAAATTGAGCGGCGTCCAACTGAACCGGAATTTCGTCCTTGAATCGGTCGATTTTTTCCGGATGCACCGGGGCAATGACCACCTTGAAATCCAGCCCTTTGGCCTTGTGGGGCGTCATGATTTGAACAGCATCTTGCGCGCCGCTCACCCGGATGCTGCGCTTGTGTCCGCGGCGATCCCAGTGGGATAAAAATTCCTTCAAGGTGCCCCGGCGTTGGGTCACGACTTCGTGGACCAACTCCAGCATGCCTTCTGTGTAGGCCGGAAACCGGTTCGACCATCCGAGGGCTTCAAAGCAATGGCCCACGAGCAAGGTCAACGGCGCCGTCACCAATTCCCAAGGATGCAAATCGGGCGCCACGGCGTTAAACAGAGCGCGCGACTCCATGGCGCTGCGTGTGCGCTCCTTTCCGTCCGATCCGAGGTACGTCGTTTCGGTGCGGTGGCTTCGCAGCAACTCGGCTTCCGCAACCGTTGGGTCAATAGCACAGTAATTCTGGGCAAACGTCAATACGTGGGCGGGGTTTTCCGGATCGAGCACGGAACGCAGCAAGGCCACCACCGCAAGCGTTACCGGGTGACGACCCAAATGCAAGCTCTCCGACGTCCACGGGGTGATGCCGCAGTCCATGAGGTGTTGAGCAAGCGCAGCGCCATCCTTGTTACGTCGGAGCAGCACCACGATGTCCGACAAAAGGAAATGATCCGCCGCTTCCGCTGGGGCCACATAGCGTTTGGTCCCGGCCACTTCTTCCAAAGACCCTCCGGTATGGGCAAGGATGCGTTCCACGACCCACGCGTTGCGCTGGTCTTGTTTGCCAACGCCTTCTTCTTGGACCAAACAGGCCAGATGCACATGGCCTTGATGCTTGGCCGTGGCGGTCTGATGGACGTCA
>CAXREW010000140.1:0-5195 GCA_964229455.1 Flavobacteriaceae bacterium
GGAAATCATCAGGTACATTTCCAAGAACACCAAGTACCCACCGATTGCCAAGGATGCAGGAATTCAAGGCACGGTGTTCGTTTACTTCGTCGTCGGTAAGGACGGAAAGGTGAAGGACGTTCGGGTCTTGCGTGAAGTCGATTCCCGCTTGGACGCCGAAGCGATTCGTGTGGTGGAGAGCTTGCCCACCTTTGAACCGGGAGAACAGCGCGGCAAGGCGGTAAGTGTTCAGTACACCATCCCCGTGAAGTTCATCATCCGCTAACCGCGGTTGACCACAAAATTTTGAAAGGCTCGCACCGCTTGGTCGAGCCTTTTTTCATGCGTTGTCGCGTCGATGATGGCATGCGTGGGTAACGCGGCGGCCGCCTGCGCATAAGCCGCGTGCAGGGCCACTCGGTCTTCAAGGCGGGGCATGGACCGGAGCGGGTCGGCTTCCCATGGAATTGTCGGTGCGCAGAGCAAGGTCAGGTCGGGCCAGGTTTGGAGCCGATCCAACCCGGCAGGCGTCCGGTCAAAAGCATGCTCGCCCCAAAATTTCAGCACCAGCGCATCCGTATCAGAAACCACGCATGCCGCTCCTGCAGTGGCCGCCTGTTGCACCGCTGCCTCGCAGGCGTCGGCTTGCGCTTGAGCCAGCCGTTCCAACGTCGCCAACGTCGCTTTTCCGGCAATGACCTCCGCATCGTATCTGGCACATTCCCGCACGGCCAATCCGCCCAACCGTGCGCTCAACGCTTCGGTCAGGGTCGTCTTCCCGGTGGATTCGACGCCGGTGACGGCGATGCGGATAACGGCGGAAGCGTTCACAGCTGAGGAATGAAATTGAACCACCCCTCCAGGGCGAGCAGGGTATAGAGAACGAAAAGTCCTGTGCCCCATTTGAGCCCGCGGCTCGCGTAGAGGACCACCGAAACGGCATTGATGAAAATCCAGTACAGCCAATTGGCGTGTACGAATTGCAGCATCCAATACGTCGCAATCAAACTCCCGACGGTCGTGAATGCATCCAGGCGGGGCTTCCAGCTTTTGCCTTGAAAAAATCGACTGAGTGCCCACCACGCAATCAAGCCCAAACCGATTGACAGTGCATGCGCTTCAAGCGAAGCTGTGGGAAGGGGGTCTGGCCAAGCGGATTGCACCGCCCACGCGCCGTACCCGGCCATGCCGATGTAATACAGCCAGAGGAAAGCCTCGAGCTTCAGCTGCCGCTGCCAACAGATGGCCAGAAACAGGGCGCTACCGAGGCCACCCGCCGGAAACGCCCATGCCTCTCCGGCCTGGTAACCGAGGGTGTAGGCGATGTTCAGGGCAACGGCTAGGGGGTCACCCCACCGGTGCCAGGTGTGGGGCGCATCACTCATCGAAGTCGCACCGGCATGGCGCTGAAAGGTTTACGGATACCGAGATCGGGAGCCACGATTTCAGCAGCTCTTGCTCCTCCAACGTCATGTCGTTGTACTGGAGGTCGAGGGTTTCGAGGTGGGGCAAGTCGCCCAGGCTGGCGGGGTAGTGGGCGATGACATTGGACCACAAATTCAGGGTGCGCAGGCCTCCGAGTTGGTCGATGTCGAGGGGAATGGAATCAATGGCGTTGTCGCCCAAATCCAATTCGCGCAACGCAGTCCAGGCTATCGCCGAAGCGGGAAAGGCCTCCAGGGAATTGGAGACCGCTGAAAAGCGCTCGAGGAATGCCCAGCCGGACAGGTCCTCATCGATGCGGGTGAGTTTGTTTCGATCCAGGATCACCTCCCGAAGCTCGGTCCATTTGGCCAAAGCAGCCGGAAAGGTGCGAAGGCGCTTTTTGGTCAGGTCAATGCGGTACACCGGCTGACCTTCTGCTCGGGCCGCTTCAGCACTTTCGATGCTGGTGTAGACCGGGGCAGCCTGCCAATCAACCGATTGCGCAGCCGCGTTCGGCCCTCCGAAGGAAAGCACAATCATCACAACTGAAAAAAACGAGAATCGAATCATGGCACCGGAACAGGCTCAGTGGCTAAGATAGAACGCGCCTTTTGGGCATCCTGTTGCAACTGATCTTGGAGTGCTTTGAGGCCTTCAAACATCATTTCGTCCCGCAGGCGGGCCATGAACCGGAGTTCCATAGTCTCGTCGTAACACTGACGCCCCCCTTCCAGCAGGTGCACCTCCATGGTTTCGGTGATGCCATCGCCCTGCACGGTCGGTCGGGTGCCCATGTTGACCATGGCCGGCTGCCAATCGCCCGTTCCGGCGATGCGCGCCCACACGGCATAGACTCCTCGTCCGGGCATTCGCTTCAACGGTTCTTCGCATTCGAGGTTGGCCGTGGGGAAGCCGAGTTTGCGCCCCAGTTGCTCGCCGCGAACTACGCGTCCGGTGAAGGGGTAGGGATGGCCCAGCCACTGGCGGGCACGAGCAACATCACCTTCGGCAATCGCTTCCCTGACTTTAGTTGAGCTGACGCGGGTGTCTTCAACGGTGTGAGCGGGAAGCTCTTCAACCTCAAAGCCAAACACCTTGCCCAGGTTGGTCAAACTCTCGAACGATCCTTCTCGGTTGCGGCCAAACCGGTGATCGTACCCGACGATGACGACCGAGGGCCCAATGCCTTCTGCGAAGAGCTCCCGCACATATTCCAACGGCGTCATGCGCGAGAGTTCCTCCGTAAAGGGGTGAATGATGAGGTGGTCCAGCCCCGCCTGCTCGAGCAATGCCTGCCGTTCCTCGATGGTGTTGAGCAACTGCAATTGGTGGTGCTCGGGGTGTAGGACCGTCCGGGGGTGGGGATGGAATGTTAAGAGTACCGATTCACCCTTCAATTCAGCCGCACGAGTTTTCAACAAATCAAGCACCGCGCGGTGCCCTACATGGACCCCATCAAAGGTTCCAATGGTCAATACCACCGGGACTTCCGTCGAAAAATCGCGTGCGTTGAAATGGACTTTCACTTTTGCAAAGATAGGTTGGTAATATCACGGATTTCCTTGTACTTTTGCGCCGAATTTAATTGGCTAAATCGCCCATTCGCACATGTCTCAACAAGGAACCATAGCCCAGGTCATCGGACCGGTTGTCGATGTAAGTTTTCCGCAGGGAGTTGCCCTCCCCAAAATTTTGGACGCCCTCACCATCGAGCGAGAAGGTGGGGACTTGATCCTCGAAACCCAGAAGCACATAGGTGAGGACACCGTGCGTGCCATCTCCATGGACTCTACGGAGGGCCTTTCACGAGGCATGAAGGTGACGGCCACTGGCCGCGGCATTACGATGCCGACTGGTGAGCAGATCAAGGGCCGCTTGTTCAACGTTGTGGGGGATGCCATTGACGGCATCGGTGCCACAGATAAGACGAACGGACGTGAGATTCACCAAGAAGCTCCCAAGTTTGAGGATTTGAGTACCGCAACCGAAGTCCTTTTCACCGGGATTAAGGTGATCGATTTGATCGAGCCTTACGCCAAGGGTGGTAAGATTGGATTGTTCGGCGGTGCCGGTGTAGGCAAGACGGTATTGATCATGGAATTGATCAACAACATCGCCAAGGGATACGAAGGAATCTCGGTATTCGCCGGTGTTGGTGAGCGTACCCGTGAAGGAAACGACTTGTTGCGTGAAATGATCGAATCGGGCGTTATCAAGTACGGTAAGGAGTTCGAAGAGAGCATGGAAGCTGGCGGTTGGGACTTGACCAAAGTCGATACCAACGAGTTGGCACAGTCACAGGCGACCTTGGTATTCGGACAGATGAACGAGCCTCCAGGGGCACGTGCCCGTGTGGCGTTGTCCGGTTTGACGGTTGCGGAATACTTCCGCGATGGAGACGAGGAGTCTGGAGGCCGTGACATCCTGTTCTTCATTGACAACATCTTCCGATTCACGCAAGCGGGTTCTGAGGTATCAGCCCTGCTCGGTCGAATGCCATCTGCGGTAGGTTACCAGCCCACCCTTGCAACGGAAATGGGTGCGATGCAGGAGCGCATCACCTCAACCAAGCGCGGTTCGATCACATCGGTGCAGGCGGTTTACGTACCTGCGGATGACTTGACTGACCCGGCACCAGCTACAACGTTTGCCCACTTGGACGCGACCACGGTATTGTCCCGTAAGATTGCTTCCCTCGGTATCTACCCTGCTGTGGACCCGTTGGATTCAACGTCTCGAATCCTGACCCCTGAAGTCGTCGGTGAAGAGCACTACAAGTGTGCACAGGACGTGAAGGAGACCTTGCAGCGCTACAAAGAGCTGCAGGATATCATTGCGATCTTGGGTATGGACGAATTGTCTGAAGAAGACAAGCAGACGGTCTACCGCGCTCGCCGAATCAGCCGATTCTTGTCGCAGCCGTTCCACGTAGCCGAGCAGTTCACTGGATTGCAGGGCGCGTTGGTGAGCATCGAAGACACCATCAAAGGCTTCAACCGCATCTTGAGCGGTGAATTGGATCACCTCCCGGAGGCGGCCTTCAACTTGAAAGGCACCATCGAAGAAGTGATTGAGGCCGGTGAGAAAATGATGGCTGAAGCCTAATCACAGCACAACCATGACGGTACACATCCTCACCCCCGACGCCACCCTGTTCAGCGGAGAAGCTGAGTACGTGGGCCTGCCAGGCTCGGATGGCAGCATGGGCATCATGGACCGCCATGCGGCCTTGATCACCACGTTGCAGACCGGCGAAGTGTTGGTGCGTACGGGTGGGAAAGAAGAGCGTTTCCCGGTGAAAGGCGGAACGGTCGAGGTGCTGAACAACGTAGTGACGGTGCTCGCTGCGTAACCCAAACAAATGAATTGCGAAAGGCTCGACCACTCCTGGTCGGGCCTTTTTTATTCGTGGTGGTACGGTTCGCCTTTGAGGATGGTGTGCGCACGGTAAATCTGCTCCGCGGCAAACGGCCGACTCATCTGGTGCGAAAACGTCATCGGGCCGAGGCTCATGAAGGCATGGGCCTTGGAGCGGATGCGCGGGGCAAATCCATACGGTCCGCCGATGACGAACATCACGTGGCGCAACCCGCGATTCTGGAGGTTTTGGAGGTGCTTCGAGAATGCCAATGACCCCATTGCTTTCCCCTTTTCATCCAAGAGAATGAGGTGGTCCACTCCGCCGATGAATTTGTCGAGGATGGTGGCTTCCACTTCTTTAACGGCTTCGGGGTCTTTTTTGCTTTGCTAGATCGGAAGAGCGTCGTGTAGGGACAGAGTGTTGTACCGAG
>CAXREW010000141.1:0-10284 GCA_964229455.1 Flavobacteriaceae bacterium
AGCACACCCGGAATACCCGCTCCAAAAAGGCGGAATCGGACGCCAAAGATGAGCCACGTGACAAGAAGTCCGAAGAGTCAAAAGGCGGAAACGAGAAAAAGGATCGCAAGCCCGGCGATGCCATTCGCGAACGACGCGCCCGAAGCAAGGCCGCTGAGGAATCCAGCGAGGCAGCCAAATCTGGAGACGCCAAAGAAGCCACAGGCGATGACAAAGGCAACTCGCGTCGAAACGACCGTGACAACGACCGACGCAATGACCGGCGCAACGAACGCAACAATGACCGACGCAACGACCGAAACAACGAGCGCCGCAACAACGACCGCAACAACGATCGACGCAACAACGATCGACGCAACGACCGGCGCAACAATCGAGACAAGTTCCTGAGCGAGCCCGATGAACACGGCTTCAATTTTGATGGCATCATCACCGCTGAAGGCGTGCTTGAGATCCAACAAGAAGGCTACGGATTCTTGCGCTCTGCAGATTACAATTACTTGAACTCTCCCGATGACGTTTACGTCACCTCTCGCCAAATCAAGCAGTTCTCACTGCAAACCGGCGACACCGTGATTGCCAAGGTTCGACCTCCGCGCATCGGCGAGAAATTCTACCCGCTCATCGACGTCATGAGCATCAACGGCCGCTCACCCGAATGGGTGCGAGACCGCATCCCGTTCAAATTCCTGACCCCCCTCTTCCCGCAAGAACGGTTCAATTTGAGCACACGCGGCGGCAACATCAGTACCCGCTTGATGGACCTCTTCGCGCCTGTAGGCAAAGGACAACGTGGCATGTTAGTTTCGCAACCGAAGACCGGTAAGACCACCTTGCTCAAGGACGTAGCGAATGCGATTGCATTGAATCACCCAGAAGTCTACCTCTTGATTTTGCTCATCGACGAGCGCCCGGAGGAAGTCACAGACATGAAGCGCAGTGTAAACGCCGAGGTGATTGCTTCGACATTCGACGAGCCAGCCGATCGGCACGTACGCATTGCCAACTTGGTGCTTGAAAAGGCCAAGCGTATGGTGGAATGCGGACATGACGTCTGCATCCTTTTGGACTCCATCACCCGTTTGGCACGCGCCTACAACACGGTTTCACCGAGCTCGGGCAAAATCCTCAGCGGTGGTGTTGAAGCGAATGCCCTTCAGAAGCCCAAGCGATTCTTTGGCGCCGCTCGTAACATCGAGAATGGCGGCTCACTCTCCATCATCGCAACCGCTCTTACAGAGACCGGCTCGAAAATGGACGAGGTCATCTTCGAGGAATTCAAAGGCACCGGTAACATGGAATTGCAGTTGGATCGTCGCATCTCCAACCGCCGCATCTACCCCGCGATTGATATTTTGACCTCTGGCACCCGCCGAGAAGACCTGCTGCTGGACAAGGAGACTTTGCAACGCATTTGGGTCTTGCGCAAGCACCTCGCGGACATGAACCCCATCGAGGCCATGGAATTCATGAAGGAACGCATGGAACAAACCCGAAGCAACGAGGAGTTCCTATCCTCCATGAATGGCTAAAATCCGCCTCCTCTTCGCAGCGGGCATTGCCGGCTGGTTTTCCCTCAAGCTTTACGGGTTGGGGACATGGACGTGGGAACAATCCAACCAAGCGGGCATCCTGTGGAACCTCGCATGTGTAACGGCCATCGCGGCGCTACTGGGCTACATACATCGGGATGTAGACGTATTTCTCGTGCGTTGGAAAAACGTAGCCAAGACCACCGTTTTGTACAGTTTTTTGCTGTCTTGCTCAATGGGACTCTGGTACTATGCTCTGGTCCCTGAAACGATTGAACAACGAAAAACAGAGCAGCTGGAGTTGCTGGAGGCGTTCGTGAACGATTCGGAAGCATTAGCGGATGTTCAAAGCACAAATGCCACCTTGGGACAGCAATCGGCTGATGAGATCTACGCACAACAAGCAGAGAACCTCGAAGTCTTCTTTTCGCCTGTTTTCTTCATGGGCACCGTGCTGATGGTCTGGATATTCACCACAGTTGTCTTATCAGCCATCTTTGCCGCGGTCATGCCCAGGATTTGGAATGCACAGCCGGAATGAAATACAGGAGCTCGCCTTCCGTTTGTAGATTTACAACGCATTCACGCCCCATGAGCCGCTCAGCAACCGACAACCGATGGATTTCAAGCAAATGTCTTTTGCTCGTTGGTTTGGCTTTGTTGACATCAATGGGGCCACTTGCGGCGCAGCAAGGGCGTAAAAACTTGGCTGCCTTCGACACGAAAAAGTACCATTTTGGGTTCGCCTTGTCGGGAAATCGTTCCGACTTCAACATGGCTTTGACCCCCGACTACAGTTTCAGCGACAGCCTCCAAGCGATCATCAACCAGCCCCAAGCCGGATTTGACCTCGCACTTGTGGCTTCGTGGGATGCCACGAAAAATTTTCACGTCCGCTTCTTGCCTGGCCTCTCCTTCCAGGACCGTGCCCTTGAATACAGGTTCGAAAAAGATGGTGAACCCGACCTGAAGGTGCGCCGCACGGAATCGGTATACTTGAATTTCCCCTTGTTACTCAAATTGAGAACCGACCGAGTGGGCAATTTTGCTGCGTATGCACTCTTCGGGGGTAAATTCAGCAAGGACATGCAGTCGCAAGAAGAGACCAATCAGCAGTTGGCCAGCGACTTCATTTTACGCCTGGAATCCGGTAACAGCAGCATCGACCTCGGCGCCGGGGTGGACATCTTCTTGCCGTTCTTCAAATTCAGCGTCGAAGGCAAATTTGAATTGGGAAGCCGCAACATCATGATTCAAGACGATAGCCGGTATTCCGCGCCGCTGCAATCACTCAAAACCCGCTCATTCATTTTGTCCCTTTGCTTCGAAGGGTAATCGCTGACGGCATGCTGAAACGAATGCTCCCTCAATCCCATGCGCCGCGTTGGATGGTAACGGGCATTGACTTATTCATCGCTGTATTTGCCTTGTACGTTGCGGCCCTTTTGCGGTTTGAATTCGCGATACCTCCACACGAATGGGCTGTTTGGAAAGCTTTTCTGCCTTATTTCCTCGCCATTCGCTTGGCATGTGCATTGGCCTTTCGTACTTACGCTGGCATCATTCGGCACACGGGGCTCGCCGACGCTCGCCGACTGCTGATCTCCAATTTGACGGGAAGCGGTTGTTTCATTGCAGCCAACTTCATAGCAGCCTCCTCAGGTGATGGCACCTACCTCATTCCGTTTTCCATCATTGGCATCGAATGGCTCATCGCCTCCGGCGCCATGATTTCAGGGCGCTGGTTCGTCAAGTGGTTATACGTCTACAACCGAAGGGTTCCAGGCGCGCAAACGCTGGTCGCCATTTTCGGCGCCGGGGAGGCAGGCCTGATCGCGAAGCACACCATTGATCGGGAACTCGGCGACTCCAGCATGCGGGTTGTTGCATTCATCGACGATGACCGAACCAAGGTGGGCAAAAAACTCGAAGGCGTGGACGTCTTCAATGCGGATGAAGCAGAACGCTTGTTCATGCGCGGCAGCGTCGACCGTGTCATCTTGAGCATCCAAAACCTCAGCGCAGAGAGGAGGCGGAGCATGGTGGATTTGGCACTCAAGCATGGGGTTCGGCCACTGGACGTCCCCCCTGTAGACAAATGGATCAACGGCGAGCTTTCGGTTGGACAAATCCGCGAACTGAACATCGAAGACCTTTTGGGCCGAACACCCATCGCCTTATCCGCAGAAGCAGCTCAGAGCAGCATCGAGGGAAAACGTATCTGCATCACAGGGGCTGCGGGGTCCATTGGTTCTGAAATCGTCCGCCAGGTGCTCATCCATCGCCCAGCGGCTGTGCTCGCCATTGACCAGGCCGAAACGCCGCTGCACGATTTGCACGTGGAACTCAACCGCACGGGCAGTCAAGACGCCGTTGATTTGCAGGTTGGCGACATTCGGGATGACAAACAGCTCTCGGAGACCCTGGTGGCCTTTCAGCCGGATGTCGTGTTCCACGCGGCCGCTTACAAGCACGTTCCGCTGATGGAGAAACAACCCTGGCAGGCTTTTGAAACCAACGTCTTGGGTACGCAACGGGCGCTGCGTGCGGCCATTGATGCAGGCTGTGAACGGTTTGTTATGATTTCAACGGACAAGGCCGTGAACCCAACCAGTGTCATGGGTTGCACCAAACGTCTGGCTGAATTGCTCGTTCTTCACGAAGGGTCAAAATCCAACGTGCGGTGTGTGATCACGCGGTTCGGAAATGTCCTCGGGAGCAATGGGTCGGTCATCCCCTTGTTCAAACAGCAAATTGAGCGCGGCGGCCCCATCACCGTCACCGATGCTGAGGTCACGCGCTACTTCATGACAATACCTGAAGCGGTCTCACTCGTACTCGAGGCTTCTGCCATTGGAGAAAAGAACAACGTATTTGTATTCGACATGGGTGAATCCGTGCGCATCTTGGACCTTGCAAACAAGATGATTGCGCTGGCAGGAATGGAAGCTGGACGGGACATTGAAGTGGTCATCACCGGCCTGCGCCCGGGTGAGAAGATGCACGAAGAACTGCTCTCGAAACGGGAATCCCTTCTGCCCACGCACCATGAAAAAATCATGCGTGCTCAAACCCCGGGGACATTGGAGCCCGCGAACATGAACGCCATTGCAGCGCTGGCTGAGGACCAAGGCAACCACGAAGCCACTCGCAAGCTCCTCGCTGAGCTCATCCCCGAATACAAGGGAGAATGAGCGAAGACGTATTCAATACGCTGCAGGCACCGGCTGATGCCTTGTACAAAGTGAAGGGCTCAAAACACTACGGATACATCTTCCCCATCGAAAACGTTGACCAAGCAAAGGCATACCTCGAAGCGCTGCGCAAAAAGCACCACGATGCACGGCACCATGCCTACGCGTATCGACTCGGGCCATCGGGTGATGACTGGCGCGCGTCCGATGACGGAGAACCTGCAAACAGCGCAGGCCCGCCGATTCTGGGAGCCCTGAAGTCAAAAGAGGTCACCAACTGCCTCGGCGTTGTCGTGCGGTACTTTGGCGGCACCAAGCTTGGTGTAGGTGGATTAATTGACGCGTACCGCACCGCAACACTCATGGCCATTGACAACGGCGCAATTCTCCAGCGATTCATCGAGGAGTCCATTGCCGTGCAATGCCCGTATGATTTGATCGGAGCCGTTATGGCACTCGGGGAAAAACACCGCGCCCGGGTGGCAGAACAAACCTTCACAGATTCATGCACGGTGCACTTTCGGGTTAGAGCCTCCCTGCACCCGGCACTTCACAGCGCCTTGGACAACCTGTATGGTTGCCACATCAAGGACTGAATACGAAAAAAAAGGCGGTGACCGAAGCCACCGCCTTTCCAATTCTTTCACAGTCTCGGTTACTCAATGATGAGCTTCACGGTGTGCACTTCTGTCTCGTTACGAACCTGCAGCATGTACTGGCCCACAGCGTGACGTGTGAAGTCCAGAACATTGACCGTTCCGTTCAGTTGACCGGCAGCTACTTGCTGACCGAGCGCATTAAGCAAGCTCCACTCCGCTGTGGCGAACGCTGCATTGGCGGTGAGTTGAATCATACCCGTAGTTGGATTCGGGTACACCAACTGCAAGGCGCCAGAAGCTTCGTCTAAACCTACCACCGTGATGGTCACTGGTACGCGATCAGATGGACACCCATCGAACGGTGTTTGCACCACCCAGTTGTAGAAGAAGTAGTAGTAATTCGTCGCGTTGTTGCCTCCTGCAGTGCTTTGCGTGATGGAGCCCAACGTGCCCAGCTCATAAGGGTAAGCCATGTCCGTTCCCGGTCCGTCGCGCCACAACTGCGGGTTGTCGGCAAACGAACGCAAACCGTAGTTGGTTCCAGCGGGCACTTCGAAGTCAAGCGTCAAGGTGTTCATCCCATCCGTCAAGTCAAATACCCCAGAGGCCAGGACATTGCCCTCGGCGTCGATGACACCAATTTCGCGTTCGCCAGCCCCGTTGGCATACACGTCAACGGTGTGAATGACGAGGTCCTGGTACGCATCGAAAAGCAACCAACGAACGCTGTTGTCGTGGTACTGACCTTGGCCCATGCCCATGCGACCACCGTTGCCTTCTTCCAAACCGGAATCGTTGATGTCCTCGACCCACAAGGTGGTGGTTTCGGAAATGGTTGTTTCGTCTTCGGCTCCAATGCACAACGGGTTCACTGCCAACTCATCGTCGTACCAGCGGGTCGAAACTGATGACGAAGTCAATGTAAAGGCTTCATCAGCATTCACCACATCGGGCACCGTGATGTTAGGGACGTCCGGTGCGTCCAAGACTTCGACCACGAATTCCTCTGAAGGGTTATCATTGCCACATTCATCCATGAGAATCAGCGAGTAGGTTCCCGATTCGGTAACCGTGATGCTCTGCGTTGTTTCTCCGTTGGACCAAGTCCATTCAGCTCCGTTGGGGCCAATGAACTCAACAGCATTGCCTGCACAGAAAGTCAGCTCACCAACAACCTGCACCTCCGGTGCCTGCGCCGTGATCACTTCTACCGCAATGGATTCAGAGATTGCTGCGCACCCGTCTGCGTCGTAAACCACCACGCTGTAGAGTCCAGCCTCCCCAACTTCAATGGATGCCGTTGAAGCACCGTTGGACCACGCATACGATTCGAATGTCCCATTCACCGCCAATTCAAGCGTTTCACCTGGGCAAAGCACCAATTCAGATGGCGACGTTAATTCCACCGTCGTCATACACGGTGCTTCCAAGAAGTTGTGGTATTGGTCAATGGCTGGATTTTCGATGGTGGTTTCCATGCCGCTCGGCCACTTAATCGTTGCCGTTTCAACCACTTCGTGTGCACCCAGACCGAACATGCAGGCAAATGTATTCGTGATGCCGTAGCTCTCGCCAGCACGCACCTCTCGGATCATGGTACCAAAGTCACCCGTCAACACCACGGTGGTGCCCACAGCGTCTTTGTTCGAGACGATGCCCTCCAAATCGAAGGCAATCCAGTGGTTATCGTTCCCGGTATTGAGCCAGAGAATGTCGTCATTGCCGTTATCAGGTGAATTGTAGCCGTTGCCATAGCTCGCATACACATCGATGGTGCCATCGCGGTTCACATCGCCAATGGCAAAACTGTGCATGGTATCTCCAGCGGTGAATGGATTGTCTTGGGTGAAGGTGCCATCTCCATTGTTGCGGTAGTACCGGTGGACACCCCCAGAGACTATAACATCTACAAATCCGTCGTTATCAAAGTCCGCCATTTTCGCTTGCAGCGCAAAGCCACTGAAATCAAGGCCCGCTTCAACCGTCACATCGCTGAAGTATCCGTTGCCGTCATTTTCCAGCAATGACATGGTGGTCGAGTGATTGGTCAAAAAGCAATCAAAGTCACCGTCGTTGTCATAATCCGCGTAATCAACCGTCCAGCTTTGCTCGTTTAGCACCAGTCCGCGCTCCTCAGCCACCTCGGAGAAGGTGCCGTCACCGTTGTTCAACCAGATTTGATTGACGCGACGGGGGTCAAAAGGATCGTTTACGAATTGACGGCACTTGGCGATGGTCAAATCCACATCGCCATCTTGGTCGAAATCACTGAAGACAGTTCCGTAGTTGCCGCTGTGATCGGTGTTGGGGTAATCGGAATAATCGTAATCGGTCAAATCAATCAACGTTGCATCGATGTCCAGGTCGCTTCCGTTGCCCTTCCACATGCGTGACAGGGCGTCATCGTGGCACCCAAATGCGTCGAGTTGTCCGTCGTTGTCAATGTCAGCGAAGTTGCACGCTTGCATGAACATGGAACCGTTTTCAAGGTCCATATCGCTCCAATCGCCGACAGCATCGATGTGCTTGACATGCACACCATCGTAAGCACCTCCTGAGAAGACGTCCTTGTGGCCGTCGTTGTCGTAGTCGCCAATGGTCATCCCCCACTGGTTGCTGTTGGACACGTTGCCGTAATCCACTTCCGTAAAGCCGCCGGATGCGTCTTGGTAAAGGATTTTGACAGTTTTGGATTGATCCAAAACAATGATGTCATCCAATCCATCGTTGTCCATATCGGTGAAGCCGACACAATTGCCTCTGTTGTAATCGCCTGGGAGCGATGAAGAAGCATTGGAGAACGATTGCGCCATTGCGAAAGAGCATGCCGCTGCGAATGAGAGCGAGAGGAAAAGTTTTCTCATGATCAAGTGTTTCAATTGACAGGTCGTGCAATATAGCCCCGAACTTCACCAATTCACACTATGAAGTGTCTGAGCCGCTGCAAACTCAACTAAATTCGCACCATGACTCCCGGCGGAACAGCTGCATTTCACACACTAGGCTGCAAACTCAACTTTTCTGAGACGTCCACCATTGCCCGGGATTTGAGCGAAGCCGGTTATGCGCGAGTTGGCATCGACGACGCACCAGATGTGGTAGTCATCAACACGTGCAGCGTCACCGAGCAAGCCGATGCCAAATGCCGCAATGCCGTACGGCGGGCGCTCAACAGCAACCCCGAGGCTTTTGTGGCCGTCATCGGATGTTACGCCCAATTGAAGCCCAAAGAGATCAGCGAAATTGAAGGCGTCGATATCGTGTTGGGGGCTTCCGAGAAATTCAATTTGGTCGATCACATCAGCGAGAAAAAGGCACAAACGGAAGTGGCCGTCGGTCCCATTAAGGAAGTACGATCGTTCATTCCCGGTTTTTCGAGTCAAGACCGAACACGGACATTTTTGAAAGTACAGGACGGATGCGATTACTTCTGTTCGTTCTGCACCATTCCGTTGGCGCGCGGACGCTCGCGAAACGCACCCATTGCAGAGACAGTAGCGACTGCCCAAGCAGCGACAGACCAAGGGGCGAAGGAAATCGTTCTCACCGGAGTCAACATCGGCGACTTCGGAAAGTCGACAAATGAGACGTTTTTGGAGCTCGTTCAGGCGCTAGATCGGGACGTTCCTGTTGAGCGTTTTCGAATCAGCAGCATTGAGCCCAACCTGTTAACACCTGAGGTCATTGATTGGGTTGCCGCGAGCAGCAAGTTTCAACCCCACTTCCACATTCCCCTCCAGAGCGGATCTGATCCCGTGTTGAAGGCGATGCGTAGGCGGTACCGAACGGCATTGTACCGGGAACGCATCGAAGCCATCCGCAAGGTGCTTCCCAATGCCAGCATTGGCGTCGATGTCATCACAGGATTTCCCAATGAAACCGAAGCGGATTTCGAGAAAACGCAAGCCTTTCTATTGGACCTTCCCATCAGCTACCTCCATGTTTTCACGTACTCGGAACGTGCCCGCACCACAGCGCCACGCATGGAAGAATCGGTTCCTGTAGAGGTGCGCAAGGCTCGCACGAAGCAGCTCCGCATGCTGTCCCTCAAAAAACAACGCCAGCACTACGAGCAATTTGTGGGCACGACCAAGCACGTTTTGTTCGAGGAAAGTGTGGAAGACGGTTTGCGCTTTGGATACACCCCCGAATACGTCAGGGTAGGCATCGATGCACAAGCCGTTCATGCCAACATGATTGCCCCTGTCCAGATTCAAACTGTTCATGCCGCAGGGCACACCTCCGGAGTTCTAGCAAAGCCAACACACGCCTGACCATGTACCCCACCCTTTACCACGCCTTGTTCGACCTGTTTGGATGGGAAATAGCCGCCTTGAAACTGATCAACAGTTTTGGACTGTTTGTCGCGTTGGCATTTGTCGCAGCCGCTTTCACCCTCCGCAAAGAGATGGACCGCAAACAAGGCCAAGGAATTTTCCAATCGACCTCGACCAATGTCACCCTCGGTGGCCCTGTCGCTTGGACCGAGTACCTTACACAAGCCTTGGTGGGATTCATTCTCGGATGGAAGTTCATCTACCTCGCTGTGAACGCGAGCGAGCTGTTCCAATCCGGCATGCCACAGCGGCATTTGTTCAGCCTCGAAGGGAGTCCCGTTCTGGGCTTGCTTCTCGCCGCCATGTTCGCGGGATGGCGCTACTTGGAAGCACAGAAAGCAGGTCTAAAACCCATTAAAAAAACCATAGAACTCCCTGCAAGTCAACACGTTGGAGGCATCGTTACCGCAGCAGCCATTGGCGGCATCGCCGGGGCCAAATTCTTTCACCTCCTCGAGTACCCGGAAGAAATGGTCCGGTTTTTTCGCGAGCCGTCCCTGCAAAATTTTCTTGGGGGATTGACCATCTATGGAGGACTCATCGTTGGTGGTTTATCTGTGTACCTCTATGCACGAAAGAACAACTTGACGTTCCTCCCCCTTGCCGACGCTACAGCACCGGG
>CAXREW010000142.1:0-2264 GCA_964229455.1 Flavobacteriaceae bacterium
CCTTCAACCGTAGGATGGCCGATTCGCTGAGAGCGATGGGTGCATCCAACGCCAAAAACGCACTGGCAATGAAGGCGCCGATGAGTACGCCCGCTACCATAACCAGGTTCCACGATTCGCTTTTCCAATCGTATTTCAGGAAGTCCAAATTGTTGGGGACAACTGCGGCGCACATGTGCCGAAACGACGAGCTCATGCCGAAGGTGCGGTTGAGGAAAATCAAATGCAGCGGGACCATCAGCCCAATGACCGGTCCAGCTACATACCACGGCCACGGTTGGCTGATCCATTGAATGAATTCTGACATGGCGCAAAAATACGGGGCGGCAAGGACTCGCCGTGTGACTTGGTGCACATAGAACCGCAGCGTCCATTGTCGAACAGATTGTGGGCTTCGTGATTCGTTTCATGCCATCCATGCCCGCGCAGGGGTCGTTCATAAACAAATTCCTAATTCCTTGGTTATCAAAATCATGACAATTCAACAGAACACCAAGGTCATCGACCATTCGCATTTTTTGATCGACGGCAAGCTCGAGGCCTGGAGCGGCTCACGGGCGCAAGTGTGGAGTCCCATTACCGATGACCAAGGCGAACGCATTTTGTTGGGTTCAACGCCGGACCTACCGAGTGAAGAGGGAATGAAGGCATTGGAGGCCGCCAAGTCCGCTTACGACCACGGTCGAGGCACCTGGCCAACGGCTCCGGCGGCGGATCGCATTGCAGCCATGGAGAAATTCATCGAATTGATGGTGCCAAAGCGCGATGAGGTGGTGAACTTGTTGATGTGGGAGATTTGCAAGAAGCGTTCGGATGCAGAGAAGGAGTTTGACCGAACGGTTACCTACCTCCGTGAGACCATCGACGAATACAAGAACCTGCACCGCGAGGGCAGCCACATCATGTCAGTAAACGGCACACTCGCCCAAATTCGACGCGGTCCCATCGGCGTTGTGTTGTGCTTGGTTCCGTTTAATTACCCGTTGAATGAAACGTTTTGTGTGCTGCTGCCGGCCTTGTTGATGGGCAACACGTGCGTGTTCAAGCCTGCCAAGTACGGAGTTTTGCTCATCACACCGCTGTTGGAAGCGTTCGCTCAGAGCTTCCCACCCGGTGTGGTCAACATCATCTTCGGCCGAGGCCGAACATTGGCCTCACCCATCATGCAAACCGGCCACATCGATGTGCTCGCACTGATCGGTAACAGCAAGTCCAGCAACGCCTTGATCAGCCAACACCCCAAGCCCAACCGGGTGCGTCAGGTGTTGGGCCTCGAAGCGAAAAACCCCGCTGTGATCTTCCCAGACGCGGACATTGACCTCGCTGTCAAGGAATGTGTCAAGGGTGCTTGGAGCTTCAATGGCCAACGTTGTACGGCATTGAAAGTGATCTACGTTCACAAGGATATTCGAGATGCGTTTCTGAAGGCTTTTGCGGCCGCGACGGATGCGTTAGTGTGGGGAAGCCCATTCGATGACGTGGACATTACGCCGCTCCCTGAGGTAGGGAAGGTGGGCTACATGCAAGATTACGTGAAGGAGGCAGTTGAAGCGGGAGCCCGTGTGGTCCATGAGCGCGGTGGTCCGGTCGAGGGGACTTGCTTCTTTCCGGCAATCCTGCACCCCGTGAGCCGCGACACGGCTATCTTTATAGAGGAGCAATTCGGTCCTGTGTGTCCGGTCTTGGATTTCGAGGATTTTGAAGAAGTCTTGACGGACATCGCCGAAAGCGATTACGGTCAACAAGTGAGCATTTTCACACGCGACGCCAAAATCGCGGGCCAATGTATCGATCACATGGTGAACCAGGTGTGCCGGGTGAACATCAACGCCTCCTGCCAACGCGGACCGGATACCCTTCCTTTCACCGGCCGGAAAGACAGCGCCGTGGCCACCTTGAGTGTGAAAGCCGCGCTGCGATCGTTCTCAATTCGCACGCTCGTCGCGTGTTCTGCCGACCAACAGGGTTTGGTCGAGGAAGTCATCGCTGGAGGGCACAGCTCCTTCTCATCGATGAACTACCTCCTCTGAGGAAGTTTATCACGAGGCAACCGTTTTGGGGTGCGAAGGGTTACTTTCGAGACTCCAAACGGAACCTCATGAAATCGATTTTGACCTTTTTTTTCGCTGCTTGTGCCTCGGTAGCGGTTTCTCAAGTGGCCCTCAATGCCACGACATTTTTAAGCGATGAAGCGGGCATTGCTTCAGGAGGCGTTTCGGTAGCGTTCTCTGTGCAGGCTGCAGGGGCGGTTTTTACGGCCAATG
>CAXREW010000143.1:0-6795 GCA_964229455.1 Flavobacteriaceae bacterium
CGGAGTTGGCGATGATGACGTGGTCGCCGATGCACACGTCATGGGCGAGGTGGCAGTAGGCCATCAATAAGCAGTCCGATCCCACCTTCGTGACCATTCGGTCGGTGGTTCCCCGGTTGATGGTGACGCATTCACGGATGACGGTTCGGTCGCCAATCTCAACGGTGGATACTTCTCCGTTGAATTTCAAGTCTTGGGGCACTGCACCCACGACGGCTCCGGAAAATACCTTGCACGCATCTCCGATGGTGGTGTTGCTGTGAATAACGGCATGGGGTCCGACCCAACAGTTGGCTCCGATGACGACATTGCCTTCAATGAAAGCGAACGGTTCAATGACCGTGCCTTCACCGATGGTGGCATCGGGCGAGACATACGCTTGGGGAGAAATGTGTGCAGCTGTGGAGCTCATGAGGCAGCGGTTTGAATGGGCCTTACCGGTCCTTAACGATTTGGGCCAGCATTTCGGCTTCCGAGACGAGGTTGCCCTGCACGTAGCCACGACCGCGCATGTTCACGAGTCCTCTTCGAATGGGTGACAGCAGTTCAAGGTGAAATACGATGGTGTCGCCCGGGATGACTTTTTGCTTGAACTTCACGTTGTCGATCTTCATGAAGTACGTGGTGTAGTTTTCCGGGTCGTCGACGGTTTGCAATGCAAAAATCCCACCGACCTGCGCCATAGCTTCCACCTGCAACACACCCGGCATGACGGGGTTGCCCGGGAAATGCCCTTGGAAGAATGGCTCATTGACTGTGACGTTTTTGCATCCAACGATGCTTGTGTCGTCCACCTCAAGGATTTTGTCGACCAGAAGGAAGGGGTACCGATGCGGCAGCATCCCAGCAATCTGGTTGATGTCGAAGAGGGAGGGACGGTTGGTGTCCAAATTGGGTTTTCCGAGTTCTTCTTTCATCTTTTTCTTCAAGATTTTGGCAAACGACACGTTGCCGGCGTGTCCTGGACGGGCAGCCAGGATGTGGGCTTGAATGAACTTGCCTGTGAGGGCCAAATCGCCCATGATGTCCAAAAGCTTGTGGCGAGCAGGTTCGTTTTGGTAGCGAAGGGGAGAAGTGTTCAAGACACCAGGTACGTCTGCTTGAGCGTGAAGGCTTTGCTTGCCCAATAAATCAGCAATCTCCTGCAGCTCCGGATCGGAGTATGGTCGCTCGATGAGAACCACTGCATTGTTCAGGTCTCCGCCTTTGATCAAATCGGCTTGGGCCAATGCCTTGACTTCTTTCAAGAAGACGAACGTGCGGCATTTAGCGATGTCCTCCTTGAAATCCTGAAGCTTGGACATGCTCGCGTGTTGCGTGCCGAGTACCGGACTGCGGTAGTCGACCATGACCGTGAGCCGGAATTCGTCATTCGGCTCTGGGACGGCGAGCATTTCAACGCCCTTTTCCTTGTCTTGAAAGGCGATGTTTCGACGCAGCTTGTAGTAAACGCGCGGCGCATCTTGCTCCTCGTATCCAACACGCTCAAAGGCATCTACAAAGTCTTGCGCGCTGCCATCCATGATGGGAATTTCAGGACCGGTAAGTTGGATCAATGCATTGTCCACTTCACAACCGTACAGGGCAGCCAGAATGTGTTCGGTTGTATACACCTGGGCACCATTCTGTTCGAGTGTTGTGCCTCTTTGTGTTCCGACCACGAGGTCCGCATCGGCATTGATGATTGGTTGTTCCGGAAGGTCGACCCGTTGGAATTTGTAGCCGTGGTTTTCGGGAGCTGGCAAGACCGTCATAACCGTGGTTTCGCCCGTGTGAAGGCCGATTCCAGAGAATTCAACAGACTCATTTAAGGTGCGTTGCTGTACGGTATGGGCCATTCGCCTCAGCTCAGTTTTTGTTCCAGTGCATCAATGCGGTCCAAAACTAAGGCGCGAATCAATTTCCGCAATGCAATTTGTTGAGATTGGTAGGCTTTAATCGGCTGAGCGGGGGTGCCTTGCCAGATACCGTTTGGCTCGGCGATGCTCTTGGTCACTCCGGATTGCGCCGCAATTTTTACGCCGTCTGCGACCGTGATGTGGCCGGCAAAACCGACTTGTCCGCCCACCATGCAATTCGCTCCGATGGTGGTACTCCCTGCCACGCCGGTTTGAGCAGCGATAACGGTGTTCGCACCGATTTTCACGTTGTGGGCAATCTGGATTTGGTTGTCGAGTTTGACCCCGTCTTCAATCACCGTCGACCCGAGCGTAGCGCGGTCAATGGTTGTGGCGGCGCCGATTTCACAACCGTTGCCGATGGTGACGTTACCGGTTTGAGGCACTTTGTCGTATTGGCCTGAGCTGTTGGGTGCAAACCCGAATCCATCCGAACCGATGACTGCTCCCGACTGGATGATGCAATCGCTGCCGATGGTGCAATGATCGAGGATTGATACCTGGCGATGAAGGGTAGTATTGGCCCCGATCTGGACCCCTCGTCCGATACTTACGTGGCTGTGGATCTGACATCCAGCGGCAATTTTAGCACCTGCTTCCACCACGACAAAAGGTCCGATGTAACAGTCATCAGCAACTTCAGCGGAAGGGTCGACGTGGGCTTTGGAAGAAATTCCTGCGGGATAAGCCTGGGAAGCGACAGCCCATTGCAACACTCCGGCAAAAGCGGTGTAGGGGTCTTGGACCCTGATGAGGGCCAATTGCTTTGGAAGTGCTTGAGATGGAGCAAAGTGTTCTGAAACCAAGGCAGCGCTTGCTCGAGTGGTGTAGATGAATGCCTCGTACTCCATGTTCGCCAAAAACGTCAGGCTTCCTTCCCCTGCATCTTCAATCTTCGCAATCTGATTGAGGGTCACATCGGTTGGTCCTTCAATTGTTCCTCCGATGCGCTCGGCCAAAACTTTGGCGGTTACTTCCATGGTGTAAAATTAGGGCAAGTGGTCAAGTTTTCGTGCGCTCAGATGGTGCGGAGCGCCGCGATCCAACTGGCAACGAACGAGTCATACGTGAGCAATTGATTCCATTCTGCTTGACCAATTCCCGTGAGTCTAATCTCTTGAACGCCTTGCGCGTCGTTTTTCTTGTCCTTTTCCATGAAGGTCCACAACAGGCTTAGGTCCGCGGCTTGAATTGCTGCCTGAACCTGTTCTCCAGTAGAGGCGGCAAGCCATTGGCTGATGCGCTGAGCAGCGTCGATGAGCTCGTCCGTTACGGTTGTGTTTTGGGATTGTGAGGCACTCCAATGCAAGGAGAACACCATGCCAATGCCGACAGCAGTGCCATGGGGCAGGTCTTCCCCGCGTGCTGCAGCAGCGCTCTCCAATGCATGTGCGACGGTGTGACCAAAATTTAAGGTCTTGCGACGGCCGGATTCGAATTCATCAACCTCGACAAGGCGCTTTTTTATTTCCATTGCTTGAGCGATGAGCGGATGGAATTCTTGAATTGAGGGGATGCGTTGGAAAGCTTGCATGGATTGCCAAAGCGTTGGCTCTTCAATCAAAGCATGTTTGGTCATTTCCATCCAGCCATTGAGCACGTCATGTGGGCTCAGGGTTTCCAATACACGGAAGTCAAACGCTATAAAGTCGGGTTGTGTTATGGTTCCGATGTAATTCTTAAACCCCATAAAATTCACCCCGTTCTTGCCTCCGATGCCAGCGTCCACAGCTGCGAGAAGGGTGGTGGGAATGGACCATTTTTGTAGACCACGCTGGTAAATCGATGCGGCGAACAACCCCGTGTCCAGCACCGTTCCTCCACCCACTACAGCGATGCTTTCACTGCGTTTTACGTCGTTTTTCACGAGCCATTCCAGCACGCGCTCCACACCATTCCACGTCTTGCAGGTTTCGCCGGCGGTTAGCCAATGGACCCGTCCATTTTCATCCGCGTCATTGATGCGCTTGATGTTGCCTTGTTTTTGAAAAAAATCATCGACAATGTACCAGTCGGGGCCGGCTTGTCCGTTGGCTTGCCAAGCATCCTCCAAAACACCTGCTTTGGAGTCAGAAGGGACAGAAATGAAGGTGGGTTTAGGGTTCATGGATCTGCTGAACGTTTGGCGAAGTTACACGCTACGGCAGGGAACAAAAAAAGCCAGCGTGAAGCCGGCTTTTCTGTGGTACTACCGGGATTCGAACCTGGGACACACGGATTTTCAATCCGTTGCTCTACCAACTGAGCTATAGTACCATCGTGGGCCGGCAAAGATAGGTGATTTCTGCAAACCAAAGCAACCCATGGCGAAAATATTCGCGGCTCTTAAACGGCTCGGAATCCGCCAAAAACCGGCGCTCCGTGTCGAGAGAAAATTTCGCTTGAATCCACTTGTTTGACGATTAATGTTGAGAAAATTCAGATGAATGACGATTTGGAATTTGCAATTTGGAACCTCTTCCGTTACATTCGCTTCGTGCGCGTAGCGTGTACACGCGAGCCACACTGTTGTTTGAACCAAATCAAATCGCCACCTCATGCGAAAGCTGTTATGCCTTCTCGCTGCCTGTTGTGCAGCCATTGTCGTTAGCTCACAAACCCCAGTAGAAACCCCTGGGCCCAACGTCCCTCCGGGTTATGAAATTGTCATCGAACCGTACATCGAACACGATGGACCGGTAGGTGCTGTTGATTTCGCAGGACAGACGACCTACCGTTTGTACCTGGAAATGCAGAACGAATCTGATTTCTTGTCGTGCATCTCGGGAGAGGCGGACAACCCGATGATGATCTTCTCAACAGCGACGCCGGCATGGTACAACGACGAGGTGCTTGGAGAAGAAGTGGGAGCGTGGGTGAACCCTACGGTTCTGCCCTTTTTCCCAGAATTGAATTACGACAGTTGGTTGACGATTGGTGGTGCAACAGCAGACGATGGGGTGGAAGTCAATGTTGCAGCAGGCGAAATCAACTTGTTGGATGAGTTTGGTTCTGGAGAAAATGTTTTGATCGACGACGCGACAGGAACAGCGCTGTTCACGTTGTTGCCATGCGACCCCGCCAACCTGGAGTCGTGTGACTTCACGCATGCGGCGTTTGCTGGTGAGGATTTGCGGGTGCTGATTGGCCAAATCACCACCGAAGGCGATTTGACGGGTCAAATGCAGGTTCAAGTATTTGTGGAAGGCGACGCCAACCAAGAATTCCGTGGCATCATTCCCTTCACGCCGTACGCTCCCGAATTGCTCGTGGATGGGTGCATGGATCCTGCCGCGTGCAACTACGATGTGGAAGCCACTGCAGATGATGGGTCTTGTGTTTACTGCGGCGCAGAATGCGCGGGTGGTTCGGATTACACCATGACGGTGGAAGTCTACGCGGAGGACGTGGTGCCCGGTCAAACGACGTACCGGCTGTACCAGAACATGGCCAATGCGGATGATTTCCTGAGTTCGATCTACGGAAACGAGGACGCACCTTTCGTCTTTGAAACAACGACGGGCTTCTACAACAGCCAGTTCGGTGGGGCGGTGGCCAGCGCCATCAACCCCGCCTTCTTGCCATTCTTCCCTGATTTGGCAGCAGACAGCTGGGTGACGATTGGCATCGAAAGCCAAAATGTAGGCGATGAGGTAGCGATCAGTACGGTAGAAAGTGCCGATCAACCTTGGGTTTCGGCCTTTGCATTTGGCCAGGCCCTTTCTGGTCAAAACGTGTACATGAACGACGCTACCGGCGGCGCATGGTATGTTCTGAACAACACGCCCAACGGATTGCCCGATGCAGATGGCCGCGTATTGTTCATGCAGGTGACAACCGCAGGAGAACTGAGCGGAACCATCAACCTTCAGATTTTCGAAAATGGAGTGGGTTCTGCCTCCATTTATAACACCTATGAATTCAGCGGTACGGGCGACTTCGGTTCTGCCGGAACGGCAAACGCATGTGGTTGCACCGATCCAACGGCTGACAACTACGATGAGACTGCTGAGTACGATGACGGCAGCTGCACGTACAGTGTGCCCGGTTGCACGGATGCGACTGCCTGCAATTACGATCCGGCGGCGGGGCTGGATGACGGTAGCTGCACGTACCCAGAAACCGGTTACAACTGTGACGGCACCTGTGTAAACGATACGGACGGCGATGAAATTTGCGATGAATTCGAAATCGCGGGTTGCGACGATGAAATCGCTTGCAACTACGACCCACTCGTAACGGATTATGACGGCAGCTGCGAATACACATCATGTGCGGGATGCACCGATTCTGCGGCTTGCAACTACGACGGCACAGCCACACTCGACGACGGCAGCTGCTCGTACCCCGAGACAGGCTACGATTGCGATGACAACTGCATCAACGACACGGACGGTGATGGCATTTGCGATGAATTTGAAATTGCGGGCTGCACGGCATCGAATGCGTGCAACTACGACGGCACGGCGACGGACGACGACGGCAGCTGCGACTTCTGCAGCTGCGCTTCTGCCGGCATGGTGGTCATGAATGACTACACAATGACGGTCGAGGTTTATGCGGAAGATGTGGTTCCTGGTCAAACGACCTACCGTTTCTATCAAAACATGCTGAATCCGGATGACTTCTTGAGCTCCATTTACGGTAACGAGGATGCGCCATTCGCCTTCGAAACCACCACGGGCTTCTACAACAGCCAGTTCGGTGGAGCGGTGGCCAGCGCCATCAACCCCGCCTTCTTGCCGTTCTTCCCTGATTTGGCAGCAGACAGCTGGGTGACGATTGGCATCGAAAGCCAAAACGTAGGCGATGAGGTAGCCATCAGTACGGTAGAAAGTGCCGATCAGCCTTGGGTATCGGCCTTTGCATTTGGCCAGGCACTTTCCGGACAAAACGTTTACATGAACGACGCTACCGG
>CAXREW010000144.1:0-3893 GCA_964229455.1 Flavobacteriaceae bacterium
GTGGGCGATGTGTACGATGCCAACCCCAACGGCAGCACATTCGTTGTGCGATTCAGTGACAATTTGGAAACCGCGGAATTTGTTACCCGAATTGGGTTGCCGATGACGGGCGTTGACATCAGTCCGACGGCTTTTTTGGTTTCCGATTGCGATGAGATGTACATCAGCGGATGGGGAGGGCAAACCAACTCGGCCAACAGTGCATACGCTTCTCAATCCACCACCAGCGGCATGCCGACCACAGAAGAAGCTTTTCAGATCAGCACGGACGGAAGCGATTTCTGGCTGGGTGTGTTGGCACCTGATGCCGCAGACTTGACGTACGGCACCTACTTCGGCGGTCAGTTCTCCAACGAACACGTAGACGGAGGCACTTCGCGGTTTGACAAAAACGGCACGGTGTACCAAGCGGTGTGTGCCGGCTGCGGCGGATGGGACGATTTCCCAACGACGACCGGTGCGTGGTCGAACACCAACGATGCGGGCAACTGCAACCTCGGGGTGTTCAAGTTCAACCTCGGTTCTCTCGTGGCGGACATTGAAATCGACGCCCCTGACCTGATCTGTGCAGGGGACCCTATCCAATTCATCAACAACAGCATCGGCGGCACGGATTACGAATGGTCGTTCGGAGACCTGAGTTCGAGTGACGAAGAGAATCCTGAGTACATCTATGCGACACCCGGCGAATGGGAGATCATGCTCATTGTCTCGGATGTCAGCGGATCCGCAGGATGCCTGGAACCCGACACGGCTTTTGCCACGCTGTTCATTGAAGAGATTCCGCAGCCGCTCATCGACGAAATTCCGCCCATTTGCGAAGGCGAATCGGTCAACTTGCAGGCGTACGGCACCAGTGCCCTTCAATGGCAGCCGGACCCCACCCTAGAAGACCCCACCGTTTCCAATCCACTGGTCACACCCACGGAGACGACGACTTACACCGTCGAAGACAGCAATGCGTGCGGTGTGGGCACGGCCTCCGTTACGGTGGTGGTGGAGGTGTTGGAAATCGAGATTTCACCGGACATGACCATTTGCACCGGTGACGTGGTGGAGCTGGAGGCCACCGGCGGCACTGAGGTCATTTGGAGTCCAACAGTCGGATTGGGGTCGCCCACGTCGGGAACGACCACCGCGAGCCCTACGGAGACAACTACGTACACGGCCATGGTCTCGACCCCGGCGGGGTGCCTCGGAGAAGAGGATGTCACCATTAATGTGATTCAATCCGTGCCGGGCGGTCAGACGTATCCGACGATCTACCTGTGCGCCGGCCAAGGGGTGTTTTTGGAAGCTTCGGAGGGGGACAGCTACGTCTGGACCCCCGAAGACTTGGTGACCAATCCGTACAGTCAGAACCCCTTCACGTCCCCATCGCAAAACACGACCTACTACGTTTCCATCTCCAACGCCTGTGGCGTGGGCATGGACAGCGTGTCGGTGGAAATTGTGGCTCCGACAGCTTCAGCAAGTGGTGGGGGGTGGATGTGCCGGGGCGAGACCATGGAACTGAGTTCGTCGGATGCGGTTTCCTACACTTGGTCGCCGGCGGCCTTGGTGGCAGACCCCAACGCCCAAACCACACAGGTGTTCCCCATCGAAACCACCACCTTCACCATCTACGCGACGGACGAATATGGGTGCACAGGTAGCTCGGAAATCACCGTATACGTCTGGCAACCGCCGTACGTTGACGCGGGTCCGGACCGCGAAGTGGATTGGCTGGATGAGGTCCGGCTGTTCGGAACGGTGGACGCGGACACCCTGTGGTGGACGCCCGCGGATAATTTGAGTTGCAGCGATTGTTTGACTCCTGAAGTGTACGTCACAGGGCCGCAGTGGTTCGTGCTGGAGTCAGTCTCGCCGGAGGGCTGCATCGGCCGCGACAGCACGTTCATCGATGTTTTTTACCCCGTGTACGTTCCCAATGCATTTACCCCGAACAACGATGGCGTGAACGACGCGTTTTTCGTTGAGGGGGTAGAGGCCCGTGGTTACCGGCTGGAGATCTACAACCGGTGGGGCGATTTACTCTTCTATAGTGAGGACCCCTCGGAACCGTGGATTGGTAATCACCAGGTTCAAGACTCGGATTATTTTGTTCCGGATGGGATTTATCCGTGGCGGCTGCGGTTTGAATTGCGAGATGGGCCGCGGCTTGTCGAGGGGACTGTGGCCATCGTTCGGTAGCAAAAATGCTTGCAGGATAGGCGGGATTCACCTACTTTCGGAGCACGATTGCACGCCATGCGCATCCTTGACCAACACCTTCACCCACTCTTTTTGGACCACGACTGCGTTGTGGTACCCGGGCTCGGCGGGTTTGTATGCAACCGCCAACCGGCGCGATACGATGAAGGACGTCAGGAACTCATGCCGCCATACCGGTCGGTGCTGTTCAACGAACGATTGGTGCATCACGACGGGGTTTTGGCCCAAGCGGTTTCGCGGGCGAAAGGCGTCACCTTTGACGAAGCCGTCAAAGCGATCGAGCTGGAGGTCGAGCAATTGAAAGCTGAGGTCACCGGTGGTAAAACAGTTGCGATTGACCGCGTCGGCCGTTTGTACAAAGGCAGCAACGAACGGGTGCAGTTTCTCGCCGATGAAGAGATGGAGCGGATGCTTCGTTCGTTCGGCTTGCGCAACATCCCGTTGCGCCCGATTGCTCAGTCAACACCAGAACCTCAACCGGTTCAACCGTCCAAGGGCAAGGTCATCCCCATGCCGACACCGTCCGTTCCTGTCCCGCTAGCGCGCATTGCTGCTGCTTTGGCCGTGCCGGTTCTCGGGGGTTTGGGCATGTTTGTAGCGGACAGTTGGGAGGTACAAGACGCACGGATGAGCGCCATCAACGTTCCGGCTGTGGTAGCCGCGTTTGAGCCGCGTTTTGAAGGAGAAGCAGTGCCCACATGGGACGACGTGGAAGCCTTGGAGGAGACGGGTGCGTTGGCGCCTGAAGTGGAGGTTGCAGTGGAGCGTCCAACGACGGAAGAAATCGGCATGCCGGCCGCATTGGATGACAACCCCGGTCTGTACATGCTTGTGGCAGGTGCGTTTTCGATGGAGGCCAATGCGCAGGCGCTTGCAAATGATTTGATGGCCAATGGATTCGATGCGCAAGTATTCGAACAAGACGGAGGACTCCACATCGTGACGTATGCGACTCACTTGGACGAGCAAAGCGCCCGCATGCACCTCGAAGAGCTTCGAACGCAGCGCATTTCAGAGAATGCGTGGTTGAAGCCTTGGAAAGTCATCCGATAACATGACGGCGCTCCCCGAAGCGGTGATCCTCGATTTTGGTGGGGTGCTTTACGACATTGATTACGATGCCCCTGTTCGTGCCTTCAAGGCGTTGGGCGTGGAGGATTTTGCAGGGCTGTACAAACAGGCCGGCCAATCCCCTGAATTCGATGACTTGGAAAGCGGACGCATCGCCCCCGAGGCGTTTTACCGTTTCATGGAAGGCCACTGTGCGCCCGGGACGAAGCGCCAAGCTGTGGTAAACGCGTGGAACAGCATCTTAATCGGTATGCACCCTTCTCGTGTGGAGTTGGTGCAAGCGATCGGGCGACAAACGCGGCTGTACATCTTTTCCAATACCAATGTCATCCATGCACACGTTTTCGAAGCGTGGATGGAAAGGGCACTTGGCTTGAGCGCATTTCGCTCGGCGTTTGAAGGCATTCACTACAGCCACGAACTCGGCATGCGCAAACCAGATCCTGCCGCCTTCCTGACCATTTGCAAGGGCCATGGCATCACCCCCGAACGGACGTTGTTCATTGACGATTCAAAGCAGCACGTCGAAGGCGCGGCGAAAGCGGGCTTGGAAGCGCATTGGCATCATCCGGTTGAACAGGACGTTGCGGTCTGGCTCGCAAAGCGCG
>CAXREW010000145.1:0-3755 GCA_964229455.1 Flavobacteriaceae bacterium
GGACGTCCCACGTTGGCCATCGGCGTCAAAGTCGCCGAAGCACAGTCCGCCGTACCCGCCAATGCCCCCGTCGCCTGAGCCGTCGCTGATGCATTGACCGGCCTCGGCATCCCCAACGGTTCCCTCCCCGCAATCCGATGGAGGCAACACGATGCACGCCCCGTTGTCCTCCGTGGCGTCGGGATTGAAATTCTCGGCCAACGGATCGGTACAACCCAACACCTCGAATGAGTCACACACGCCGTCTCCATCTTCATCGACGAGGCACACACCGTCGCAGTCGTATCCGGGTTCCGGATACGTGCATTCGGTAGGGGTATCCGCGAGCGGATTGAAATCGCATGCCGCAGGATCCATGCAGCCAGACGTGTAGCATGAACCATCATCGTCGGTGGCTGCCGGGAAGTAATTGTCGGCGTTTTCGTCCGTGCACCCCGGGAATTCCAATTCGTCGCAGATGCCGTCGCCGTCAGTGTCGTTGTTGCATTCACCCGCACAATCGTAGGCCGGAGCTGGATAGGTGCAACTCTCGTCTTCATCGGTCGCCTCTGCGTCAAAATTGCATGCCTCAGCATCCATACAGCCGGCGACCTCGAATGGATCGCACACTCCATCTGCATCTGCATCCGCTAAGCACGCTCCGTCGCAGTCGTATCCCATTTCCGGGTAAATGCACTCCACAGCGTCCGTCACCCCTTCTGCGTAATTGCAACTCGCAGGGTCCTCGCACCCGGCCACTTCAAACGGATCGCATACGCCGTCGCCATCAGCATCCTCTAGGCATTCCAATTCACAGCTGAATCCATCGGGCGCGAACCAGCACGATCCGTCATCTGAATTGGCCACCGGATCGTAATTGCAAGCATCCTCTGCGGTGCATCCCGGTGCGCCAGCTCCAAATTCAAACGTGGCCAATTGCTCGTCAAATGGATTGCCTCCGAGGAAGCACTGCAAATTGAGTTGACCAGAAAGCAGCCCACTTGTCGTGACTTGCGCCAGCAAGACTTGCTGATCGGCCCCGGCAAAGCCGTTGTCGCTGCCAGGTAACACAAACCAACTTCCGCCAATCTCCGAGTTCAACACAAAATTCTCGCCCGCTTCGAAGGCAGCCTGCTCCGCGATAATGCCCAAGCTGGAGATGCCCTCCTCGTTGACACCGGTCGGCGCCAGATCCAACCCAATGGTCAACCAACTGTCGTAATTCAAATCCGGGAGGATGCTCAAGAAAAATCCGTTGAGGTCGGTGCCAAACGAACCGCCGGCTGGATGCTGGAAAAAAGAGGTGGTCGTCGAAATGTCAATGGGCTCTTCAGCACTGCCGTACACCGCCCCGACAAAATCCGTTGAATCGGTCAATTGCGCATACAACCGGTAGGTGGTCATCCCGGTCAAATCCGAGTTACCGACCATGCCGTCGTGCACTTGAACCGTCTCAACGGTGATGGCCGTTACCTGGGCATACAAAGGAAGGGACAGGGCCGTACAGCACACGAAAAGTGCCGCCAAGGCCACGCGTGTGGCAATGCGAAGCATCGAAGTAGGTTTTGGTTAGGTTCTTCCTAATTTAACCTATTAATCGATTATTATCAAAGTTTTATTTGGTTTTATATCAGAAAACCAGGCCAAGGATGTCGGCAACAAGTGCAACAGCGCCTGTCAAGACCAACCCGCTCAGCACCAAGGATAAGGCGATGCGGCCCAAGCGGGAACTGCCCCAATCCATCCTCTCTCCCCAGATGAGGGCATGCACGAGCGATACACCCACGATACTCGCCAAGAACACCACAAGGAAGCCGATGGGGCTAAACGACATGTACCCCCACATGAGGAGTGCCGCCCCGATCAACGTCAACGTCAATTCCGCATCGCGGTCCAGTTGAAGGGTGTTGTCGTGGGTATGCTCCGTTGCCAAGCTCTTCGCTGTCGGGACCTGCCGGATTCCTCGGGGTGCGGCGATAGCGAGGGCCTCCATTTCTGCCGGCCTGGCTGCCGCAACTGGCAAGGGCCGATGTGAAGCCGATGGAGATTGAAGCACTTCAGGTTCCCAAGCCTCTGCTACCTCGGTTTCGTCCAAGGTGGCCATGGTCATCTCGTCTTCGGGGGAGACCCGCATCTGGGTGGTGCGTTCTACATGCCACCCAGGCATCAAGGTGCGCTTTTGAATGGAACATCCCGACGCCAACACGGCAATGGCCGCAACAAGAATCACTGCTCTCCTCTGCATGCCTGAAAACTACCGACCGTCCCCGCTGCATCTCGCCGACGGCATGAAACTTTTCGACACCTCCAGCGGTTGGAAACTCCAATGACGCTGTCCATGCCCACCGTTGAAGAATGCTTCCTGCCTCTGTTGCGGGTACTCGCAGCTGGCGGTGAGCCGATGGTGGAACAAGCGGTGCTGCAGGCGGCGAAGCAAGAAGGTTTCAGCGCGCTCCCTTCCATCTTCCACATTCAAACGGACAAACGCGGGGTCCCACTCATTCAACGCCGCATTGCTTGGGCCAAATTCTATTTGAATGCCGCCGGCTTCATTCAGCACCGTTCGCGCAACCTCATCCAAATCACAGAAGACGGACGCGCCGCTGTCGAATCCAATGATTGCACTTGGACCTTGCTCTCCTCTTCCCGCGCTTGGGGGCAAAAATTTGGACCGGGCTGGCTCCCACCCCAAGCGCAACCTTGACGCACAAAAAAGCCCCGCACTTCCGTGCTGGGCTTTTTTTTCAATTCGAAAGAACAGACACCTACAACGTGAGCTCAATCGCCTCACACGTATTGGCGCGGAAATTCAATACGCCCTCCCAGACGACGAATCCTGCATCGTCAATCACCTCATATTCCGCCGCCAAAGATTTTACATTACCCAAATCCCTTTCTACTGTGATGGATCCATCTTGACCGCATTCAGGCGCTCCGCTCCAATACACGGATACTGCTTGCGAGCCCACGACCTGACCATCAACCCAAAATGTGTAGGCTGTTGCCCATTGCTGCTTTTCAATCGAAACTTCCTCCCCATACCAAAACACAACACTCCCTGAATACTCGCATGAATTATCGTTCACTTCGGCATCCATGTTATAATTCACGGCGTCTGCATCTGTGCAACCTTCAATTTTACAGCCTTCGAGCGCCAACAAAAACATGAAAGCAACGCTGAGTTGTAATATTCTTTTCATCATTTTATACTAGAATTTTGATTTACAAATAAAGTTTAAATGACCTGCAAATTCAATTTTTTATCGTTCCAAATTGGAATCAATGTATCTTCCTTGAAATTAGTTCATATGAAAAACACTCTCATTCTACTCGCAGCTGCCGTATTCACATTGAGCTCGTGCATGACAACGTCCACCACAACAGGCACCTACCTTGAAGAATCCGGCAAACCCTATACATATGCCAAAGGCCGTCAACTATGGTTAGCCTTCGGTTTGATCCCATTGGGCAGAACGGACGTTAATGCGCCGTCTGATGGCAACTGTGAAGTCATCTCCAAATTCACCTTTGGCGATTTTGTCATTAGTGGCGTTACTTTTGGAATTGTTAGTTCTAGGACAATTATCGTGAAGGACAAGCAATAGTTTTCCAACTCATCATTTTGGTAATGAGGATAAAAAAGCCCCGCAAATGCGGGGCTTTTCTGATGCTAATGGGTGGCTAATGGGATTTGAACCCACGACCCCTGGAACCACAATCCAGTGCTCTAACCAACTGAGCTATAGCCACCGTTTGCCCCAAAAGGGAGCGCAAAG
>CAXREW010000146.1:0-18586 GCA_964229455.1 Flavobacteriaceae bacterium
AGCTCGGCGTCAAGGGCGCTTTTGTCGCTCATCCAGCGGTTGAATTCTTCGCGCTCGCGAGCGAATCCGTCGACCACCGCTTCCAGCAAGGCCTTTTTGGCGTGGCCCCAACCGTATCCTCCGGCGCGGAGGGAAGTCGCCATCTGCTCGGCCTCGGCTTCGGAAACCACCAATTTGTAGAGGTTGTAAACGACCGAGCCGTCGGGGTCTTTGGGATCCTCCAACGGCGTGGCATCGGTGATGATTTCCTTATTGATGCGCTTTTTTAGCGCGCCGGGCTCGGCAAAAATATCGAGGGTGTTGCCCTTGGACTTGGACATTTTTTCGCCGTCCAAGCCAGGGATGAGTTGCGTTTCCTCGCGGATCAATTCCTTGGGCACCACGAAGGTCTCACCCATCTTGTGGTTGAACCGGCTGGCCACGTCACGGGTCATCTCCAAGTGCTGCAATTGGTCTTTACCGACCGGCACAAAATCCGCATCGTACAGCAAAATGTCCGCTGCCATCAGCATGGGGTAGGAGAACAAGCCCCCGTTCACGTCTTCCAGTCGATCAGCCTTGTCCTTGAAACTGTGGGCAAGCGTCAGCCGCTGGTAGGGGAAGAAGCAGTTGAGGTACCAAGCCAATTCCGTTACCTCCGCCACATCGCTTTGGCGGTAGAAGACCGTGCGTTCCGTATCCAGCCCAAAGGCGAGCCAGGCGGCGGCTACCGCGTAGGTGTTTTCCCGCAGCGTTGCCCCGTCTTTGACTTGCGTCAGCGAGTGCAAATCGGCGATGAACAAGAACGACTCGTTTTCCGATTGGTGGGCGAGGTCAATGGCGGGCCGAATGGCGCCGAGCAGGTTGCCCAAATGAGGGGTGCCTGTGCTTTGAATGCCGGTGAGGATGCGTGCCATGCGCGGCAAATTTACAGCGGCAGCGGCTTCACCCGGAACGCGTCGGCATAAATGCTGTCGCCGTCCGATTCAAAGCCGACGGCAAAGAAGTACAGCCGATCGGGCAATTCCTCCAGCTGCACGTTGACGGCCGCTCGGGTCCAATCCCCGGTATGTTCTCCGCACGCCTCCACCGGTACATGTTCGATCCAGCCGCGCGACCCATCTGGCCACTCAGCTTCGCAAACCCATTCGAATTGCAGGGCGTCGCGGCCTGCATGTGCGCTGCCATGCCAAAACCAGCAGCTGGCTTCCACAGACCGACCCAACCAGGCACTGTCCGGCCGCAAGGTGTCTGCGATGAGGTATTCGTTTTGACGCCCCCGAGCAATGCTTCCGCCTTCCAAGGCCTCGGCGTAAGGGCTGCGGTTGAGCCCGTTCCAATGCCAATCGCCAGGCTGCGGTGCACGGGCCGAGGGAGGCTGGGCAAAAAAGGCGTCAAGCCGCAATACACGTACGGCAGGGTCAGACGTTTCTTCACCGGCGTTCCACATGCGGTGATCATCCGGCAACCAAGTCGGAGGGTCGTCGCAGGCGTAGAGCAAAATGCTTGCCCCGTCGGGCCAATCGCCAATGGCCTCACGCAGCTCGTCCGCACCACCTCCGGGCGCCATCCATTCTGTCAAGGTGCGCGATTCGGAGATGCTCATGCGCGTTAGGTGAGTCGCGGTCGTGGGCAGGCCGGTGTGAAACGAGGCTTCCAACGTTTTTCGGTGCGCTTCGAGCGTGCCCTCGCGGCCGACGCTTTCGCTGCCCATTTGAAACCAAGGAACGGGATGGATGGCCAGTGCGCCGTATGCCTCAGCCAAATCGCCCAGGCGACTCACCTCTTCAGAGGCCGCGTGAAATCCATTGGGCATTGGGTCCATTTGCACACGCACTTCCTGCTGCATCCAATACCCATCCAAGGCAAAGCATGCCACCACAAGGCCCAAAACGTATTTGTGCTGCTGCCGCGCCCACCATACAGCAAGCACAGGGAACGCCCACACCGCCGGCCATGTAAACCGTCCGATGGCGCGAAACTGCATGAACAATTTGGCCTCTTCCAACCACGCCTCTTTGCCGGTCAAGAACGGTTCGCCCACAGCTACGGCAAAGAGCACAAGGCCTGCAGCCACAGCGGGCCATGGTCCGGTCGTGTCCAGCTTTGGCCAGAAGCGCAAACGAACCACAGCCGTCCCGAGGGCTATGGCCAATGCCACCCAAACTCCGGTACCGAGGTATCCCCAACCTTCCCACGTGGTCAGTCCCCACCCCCAGTCCACTCGCAGCGTTCCGAGCGGTCCGTGCGAAGGCAACAAGGCTGCGTTCCAACGGCTGACGTTGTCCCAAAATCCAAACGGGCGGTCCGTGCGAAAGGGGTGCGCATCGGAGGCTGCCAACAGCAACATGTACCCCGCGAGCGGTGCTGCGGCCGCCACGGTGAGTTGGACAACCTCACCTCCTGTTCGCTTCTTGTTGGCCAACCAATGAAAGCCTCCCATGAGCCCAGCAAAGGCCGCGGCAACGGCACCGAGGTAGGCATGCGTGAGCAGCCAAACGAGGAGGTTCAGGGCTTGCTTCCCAGCATTCTTCCACGTGGGATGGGCTTGCCACTGGAGTTGCAGCCACCACGTGAGCGGTAGTGCAACGATGTACGCCATGGCGTAGTGCCCGGTCCAACGCAGCACCTGCGGATGGTTCAAGGCGATGAAACTGCTTGCCAAGACGACGCCTGTGCCGCGGGCGCCGTAATGATTCAAAATGCGAACTAGCAACGCGGCAGCGAGGCCCCACGATGCGATGATGGCCGCGTGCACCAATCCCGCCGTCCATTCTGCGGGAAGGACATGGGGCACGAGCCAGCCACCGGTCAGCCATGCCAGCAGCGGATGCCCATCGGTGTAAAAAACGTGCTCCGTAAAGGGCCAACCCATGCCCGCAAATTCACCGCTGAATGCGCCTCCGTGGGCCCACTGCCAAGCGAGGGTGTAAATGTTTTTGACCGCGTCTCGGCTCGATGCGAGGAGGATGGAATTGGGCCGAAAAAAAACGTCGGGATGCAACAAAGCCACCCAGAGCCACGTCAGTCCAGCTGCTTGCCAGCTTGGGGAGACGCGTTGGATGGCTTTGTTCCAGGGCTTCATGCCCGGAAGTTAGCAGTATTCGTCAAAGGCCATTTGTAGGTTTTCCGCAATCATCTCAGCGGTGCGGCCCTCGATGTGGTGACGCTCGATCATGTGGACCAAACGGCCGTCCTTGAACAGCCCAATACTCGGCGAGCTGGGCGGGTAGGGCAGCATGAATTTGCGCGCTCGGTCAACCGCTTCGCGGTCCACTCCGGCAAATGCCGTGGTCAAGTGAGTGGGCAATTTGCTGTGCTGCAACGCGAGCTTGACACCGGGGCGCATGGCGCCGGCGGCGCAACCGCACACGCTGTTGATGACCACGAGGGTGGTGCCGGATTCATTGAGTGCGGCGTCCACCGCTTCGGGTGAAAGCAATTCGGTCATGCCGGCCTCTGTGAGGTCGGCTTTCATGGGAGCTACGAGTTCGGGTGGGTACATGGCTTGAGGTTATGCTTCGTCTTCCGTTGCTGTGGAACGGAGGTACAGTTCGTCGTATTGTTCGTCGTGAATGGGGCTTGGCGCGTCGATCATGACGTCGCGGCCCGAGTTGTTCTTGGGGAAAGCGATGAAATCCCGGATCGAGTCGCTGCCGCCGAAGAGCGAGCAGAGGCGATCGAAGCCGAGTGCCAGTCCGCCGTGCGGGGGAGCACCGTACTGGAAGGCGTTCATCAAGAAACCAAACTGGGCCTCCGCCTCTTCTGGGGTAAAACCGAGCAGGTCGAACATCCGGGCCTGGATGGCTTTGTCGTGGATTCGAATGGATCCTCCGCCGATTTCCACGCCGTTGATGACCATGTCGTACGCGTTGGCCCTCACCGCACCGGGGTCGGAATCGATGAGATCGAAATGCTCGGGCTTCGGAGAGGTGAACGGGTGGTGCATCGCGTGGTAGCGCTCGGTGTCTTCGTCCCATTCGAGGAGGGGGAAGTCGACCACCCAAAGCGGCTTGAACACTTTCGGATCGCGCAATCCCAGTGCACTTCCCATGTGCAGACGGAGTTCGTTGAGTTGGCGGCGGACTTGGTTCAAATCGCCAGAGAGCATCAAGATCAAATCCCCTGCGTTGGCGCCAGAGTGGGCTGCCCATGCCGCTTGTTTTTCCGCGTCGAAGAACTTGTCTACGCTCGACTTGAACGTGCCGTCATCGTTGACTTTGCAGTACACCAAGCCCTTGGCGCCAATCTGTGGGCGCTTGACCCAATCGGTCAGGGCATCGAGCTGCTTGCGGGTGTAGTTCGCACAACCGGGAGCTACGATGCCGAGCACGGCTTCAGCGTTGTCAAACACGCCGAACCCTTGGCCTTGAGCGACCGGACCGAAGTCGACAAACTCCATCCCGAAGCGCACATCAGGCTTGTCGCTTCCATAGCGCTCCATGGCCTCGTCGTAGGTCATGCGCGGGAACGCATCGATTTCGACGTCAAGAACAGTTTTGAAGAGGTGGCGTACGAGGTGTTCAAACGTCTGCAGTACGTCTTCTTGTTCCACAAAAGCCATCTCGCAGTCAATCTGCGTGAATTCTGGCTGGCGATCAGCGCGGAGGTCTTCGTCGCGGAAGCACTTGACGATTTGGTAGTAGCGGTCGTATCCGCTGACCATCAACAGCTGCTTGAAGGTCTGCGGGCTTTGCGGCAACGCGTAAAACTGCCCGGGGTTCATGCGTGAAGGCACGACAAAGTCCCGTGCACCTTCCGGTGTGGACTTGATCAAATACGGCGTTTCAACTTCGATGAATTCCACCGCGTCGAGGTACTTCCGCGTTTCGATGCTCAACCGGTGGCGGAGCATGAGGTTGCGCTGTACGGGTTTGCGGCGCAAGTCGAGGTAGCGGAATTGCATCCGCAGGTCATCGCCGCCATCGGTGTCGTCTTCGATGGTAAACGGCGGGGTCTTGCTGGCATTCAAGACGTCGAGTTGGGTGACTTCGATTTCGATGTCCCCGGTGGGCATCTGGGCGTTTTTGGATTCGCGGATTTTGACAAGACCGGTCGCCTTGATGACGAATTCCCGGCCGAGCTTGCGCGCGCTTAGGCAGAGCGCTTCGTTCGAATCCATGTTGAAGGCCAACTGGGTCAGACCGTAACGGTCCCGGACGTCGACAAAGGTCATTCCGCCCAAGTCGCGGGTGCGTTGAACCCAACCGCTCAAGGTGACGGTTTGGCCTGCGTGTTCGGCGCGCAGTTCGCCGCAAGTATGCGTTCGATGCATGGTTCCTGAATGATTTTTTCAGACGCCCAAAGGTACGGCACGAAGCGCGGTCATTCCGAGGCCGCCATCTCCGTAGATTTGCTTCATGGAACAGCACAGAAATCGGCTCAATGAATTGCGCGAGCAAGCGTTGCAAGGAGGTGGTGAAAAGCGCATTGAGGCCCAGCATGCCAAAGGAAAATTGACGGCGCGTGAACGCCTGAACTTGCTTTTGGATCCCGATAGTTTCGAGGAATTGGGGATGCTCGTGAAGCACCGTTCGACCAACTTCGGGTTGGACAAACAGCAGTTTCTCGGTGACGGTGTTGTCACAGGCTATGGCCGGGTCAATGGCCGGTTGGTGTATGTGTTTTCGCAGGACTTCACGGTGCTGGGAGGATCCCTGGCGGAATCCCACGCCAAGAAAATTTGCCGCGTCATGGACCTGGCGATGAAGAACGGTGCCCCCATCATTGGCCTGAACGACAGCGGTGGCGCGCGCATCCAAGAAGGCGTGGTGTCGTTGGGGGGCTATGCGGATATTTTTTACCGCAACGTGCGCGCTAGTGGCGTAATTCCACAGTTGAGTGCCATCCTGGGCCCTTGTGCGGGAGGGGCGGTATACTCGCCGGCCTTGACGGATTTCATTTTCATGGCCGAAGGCACCAGCTACATGTTCGTGACCGGCCCCAACGTAGTCAAAACCGTGACGCACGAGGAGGTAACAAGCGAAGAGTTGGGCGGGGCCAAGACCCACGCGAGTAAGTCGGGGGTTACCCATTTCACGGCGGCCAACGAAGCCCTCGTGATTCAGCACATCAAAGACGTCTTGAGCTTCCTCCCGCAAAACTGCGAGGAGGATCCTGAGGCCTTGGATTACACGCCGGGCGATGAACAGCGTCCCGCACTGGATGCGGTCGTGCCGGAGAGCGCGCAGCAGCCGTACGACATCCGCGAGGTGGTGAACCAAGTCTGCGACCTAGGGACGTTCACAGAGGTTCAAAAGGACTACGCCGAGAACATCGTCTGTGGTTTTGCGCGTCTTGCCGGCAAGAGCATCGGTGTGGTGGCGAATCAACCGGCATTCCTCGCGGGGGTGTTGGACAACAGTGCATCGACGAAAGCGGCGCGTTTCGTACGTACGTGCGACGCGTTCAATGTTCCGCTGCTCGTGTTGGAAGACGTTCCGGGCTTCTTGCCTGGAACCGATCAGGAGTGGAATGGTATCATCACCAACGGCGCCAAACTCCTTTACGCCTTCAGCGAAGCCACGGTGCCACGGATTACGGTCATCACGCGCAAGGCCTACGGAGGCGCATACGATGTCATGAACAGCCAGCACATCGGCGCGGACCTCGTTTATGCATGGCCGACGGCGGAAATCGCCGTTATGGGCGCCAAGGGTGCGGCCGAGATTATTTTCAAGCGGGAAATCGCCGCTTCAGACGATCCGGAAGCCACGTGGAAAGAGAAGGAAGCGGAATACGCGGAGTTGTTCGCGCACCCCTACAATGCAGCAGCCCGAGGTTATGTGGATGAGGTGATCCTTCCACACAACACCCGGGCCAAACTGATTCGAGCATTTGAAATGCTCCAGAACAAAGTGGACACCCTGCCGCGCAAGAAGCACAGCAACCTTCCGCTCTGATTACTTTGAAACGCGCTTGATGGAGCAGCCGATGGCTTTGGTCTCGGCTACACCGACAGGCTTGCCATTGGCAACCGCCGTGATCGCGTTCTGCACGTAACGCTCTGATACCGCTTCAGCGTCGCTCACGTTGTCGTCGATGGAACCGCGGTACACGAGGTTCATGTCACCGTCGAACAGGTAGACATGTGGCGTCTTCAACGCGCCGAATGCATCGGCCAACTGGTGATTGGTGTCGAGCAGGTAGGGCATGCCGTAGTTGTTTTCCTTGGCATGCGCCTTCATCGCGTCCATGCTGTCGTGGTTGTCGCGCTTGGCTTCGTTGGAGTTGACCAAGACCATGGAAACGCCGTTTTCTTTGGCGAAGATGGCGGTTTCGTTGTAGCGACCTTCCCAGCCGTCACTTTTCTCCCCGTTGCCAACGACAAAGGGGCAGGTGTTGCAGCTGAAAACGACGAGCAAACCGTTGGGGCCAGCGGCCGTGTTGAGGCTCATCTGGGTGCCGTTTACGTTCATCATGAGCACGTCGGCCAGCGGGGCCTTGGAGCCGATGGCCAATTCAGGCTGGGGCTCGGCGATGCCGGCACTTGTCATGAACACACCGAGGGCGAGGGCAGAGGCCACGCCGAGGGCGCCTTTAATGGGGGAGAGTAAGAAATTCATTTCGTCAATAACCGTTGGTTTTCGACGAAGTTCGTTCATCCACGGCCAATGCGCCGAAGAAAATTTGCAAATGCATGCAAAGGGACGCCCGGAAGCTTATCGAATCAACAGCGCGTCGCCGTATGCGAAGAAGCGGTACTTCTCCTTCATCGCCTCGTTGTATGCCTCCATGATGAGGTCGTAACCGCCAAACGCGGAGCTGAGCATGAGCAGGGTGCTCTGGGGTGTGTGGAAGTTGGTGATCAACGCGTCCGAGATTTTGAAATCATACTTGGGGAAGATGAACTTGTTGGTCCATCCGCTGTACGGCTTCAACGTGTCAGTCGTGCTCACAGATGTTTCCATGGCGCGCATGGCGGTGGCTCCCACGGAAACGACCCGTAGGCCTTCTGCTTTGGCGCGATTGAAACGTGCGACGCAATCCTCAGGGATGATGAGCTGCTCAGAATCTACCTTGTGTTTGGTCAGGTCTTCCACCTCAACCGGACGGAACGTGCCCAAACCGATGTGAAGGGTCAAGAAGGTCAGGTCGATGCCTTTGATCTCGAGGCGCTTCAGCAGTTGCTTCGAGAAGTGCAAGCCGGCGGTGGGAACGGCGACAGCACCGAGCTTGTCGGCGTAAATCGTTTGGAAACGCTCGCGGTCTTCGGGCTCCACTTCCCGCTCGAGGTACTTGGGGATGGGGGTCTCACCCAACTTGGAGATGACCGCCATGAATTCCTCATACGAACCGTCGAACAAGAAACGCAGGGTTCGGCCGCGGGACGTGGTATTGTCGATGACCTCAGCCACCAAATCGTCGTTCTCGCCGAAGTAGAGCTTGTTGCCGATGCGGATCTTACGGGCGGGGTCCACGAGCACGTCCCACAGGATGCTCTCGCGGTTCAACTCACGGAGCAAAAACACCTCGATGACGGCACCGGTTTTCTCCTTGTTGCCGTACAATTTGGCTGGGAAAACCTTGGTGTCGTTGGCCACGAACACATCGCCTTCATCGAATTCATCCAGGACGTCCTTGAACATCTTGTGCTCAATTTTCCCGGTGTCCTTGTGGACGACCATCAAGCGGCTGTCGTCTCGGTTTTCGAGGGGCCGTTGAGCAATGAGGTCAGGTGAAATTTCGTATTTGAAGGAAGATAACTTCATGGCGCTGTATAAGGCGGCAAAGCTAAGGAATTCGCAATCAAAGGTCAACCGCTGCTGGGGCCGGTCAAATAGGGGTGGCCTCGATGGCGGAAAGCACGTCCGTCAACGGCCTGCACGCGTCGATGCTGTAGGCACCGCTGCGCGTTCTTCGCAGGCCGACCAAGTGCCCGCCGACGCCCAATGCCTTGCCGAGGTCCCGAGCCATCGCGCGGATGTAGGTGCCCTTCGAACAGTCGATTTCAGCCGTGACGTCTACCACCGCGTGGCCGTCGATGGTACGGGCCTCGACCGAACCGATGTCAAACCGCGAGATGTCGATGGTGGCGGCCTTCAGTTCGATGTCGCCGCCCTTTCGGGCCACCGCGTAGGCTTTTTGCCCCTTGATTTTTTTGGCGCTGTAGAGCGGGGGCATTTGGTCGATGGTGCCGGTTTGCTGTGCGGCAGCTGCGACAACAGCGGCTTTATCGATGTGCTGAGCATCCACCCACTCGCTCACGGGCAATTCGGCGTCCAGGCACGGGGTGGTGGCGCCGAGTCGAATGGTGGCGGTGTAGGATTTCGCGTCAGACTGGAGGCCTTCAATGGCTTTGGTAGCGCGGCCCGTACAAATGACGAGCACCCCCGTCGCAAGGGGGTCCAGGGTGCCGGCATGGCCGACCTTGAATTTCTTCACGCCGAGGCGGTTGCGCAGGGCCCAGCGGAGCTTGTTGACCACGTCGAACGAGGTCCACTCGAGCGGCTTATCGATGAGCAGGATTTGCCCATCCACAAAGCGCTGCTGGGATGAAAAATCCATCACCGCAAAATCGGAGGCGGACTTACTTCCCATCGGCCAGAGCTTCAGGAGGGGTGTAATCCGGAGCGGCCTCTTCGGCACGCAAACCGGCGATGTCCTCCAGGACGCGCAAGGCGGCAAGAGGGCTGGTGATGTTTTCGATGCTCATGCGCAGGGCGTTATTGCGCTGGTACATCTTGGTGTCGCGGGCGTGGTGCTTGAGGTAGTTCAAAATGCGCGCGAACGTCGGGCCTTGGAAGAACGGGCTGTCCTCGTCGGCGATGAAAGCGGCGATCATCTTTCCGCCTTTGAGCATGATTTTTTCCCTGCAGAGGTATTCGGCCAACCACCGCAATCTAATGGTTTCGATGAGGTCTTCCGTTTCCTGTGGCAAGGGGCCAAACCGGTCCTCGAGCCGTTCTTTGAATTCGACCAAATCCGACGCCTTGTCCAGGTCGTCGAGCTCGCGGTACAAGGAGATGCGCTCGGGGATGTCGGAGACGTAGTGGTCGGGAATCATCAGCTGGAAATCCGTCTCAATGGCGGCTTCCACCACGAAGCGCTGGCGGGCTTTGTTCTCCTCTTCGAACAGTTCGGCAAACGACTCTTGCTTGAGCTCTTGCACGGCCTCAGCGAGGATCTTTTGGTACATGTCGAAGCCCAATTCCGAGATAAAACCGCTCTGTTCGCCCCCGAGGAGGTCACCCGCACCCCGGATATCGAGGTCGCGCATGGCGATTTGGATGCCGCTGCCGAGGTCGCTGAATTGCTCAATCGCCTGGAGACGTTTGCGGCTTTCGTCAGGCAGCAAACTAAGCGGCGGTGACAGGAGGTAGCAGAAGGCTTTTTTGTTCGAGCGCCCGACGCGGCCACGGAGCTGGTGCAGGTCACTCAGTCCAAATTGATGCGCGTCGTTTATTATCATGGTGTTGGCATTGCTAATATCAATACCGGACTCAATGATCGTGGTGGCGATGAGGACGTCGAAGGCGCCGTCAATGAACCGCGCCATGACGTCTTCGAGTTGCTTGCCGTCCATCTGGCCGTGGCCGATTCCGACGCGCGCGTCAGGCACCAGCCGGGAGATCATGCCGGCGACTTCTTGGATGTTTTTGACCCGATTGTTGACGAAATACACCTGGCCCCCGCGGCTGAGTTCGTACGAGACGGCGTCTCGGATGACCTCTTCATTGAATGGCGAAAGGGTGGTCTCGACGGGCTGGCGGTTGGGTGGTGGTGTGGCAATGGTGCTCAAGTCACGCGCACCCATCAAGCTGAACTGCAGGGTACGGGGGATGGGGGTGGCTGTAAGGGTCAGGGTGTCGACGTTTGCTCGGATGGTTTTGAGCTTGTCTTTGACAGCTACACCGAACTTCTGTTCTTCATCAATGATAAGCAGGCCCAGGTCTTTGAATTCAACGCGCTTTCCGACGAGTGCGTGTGTCCCGACCAAGATGTCGACTTGTCCGTCTTTCAATTTCTTGAGGGTTTCGGTGAGCTTCTTGCCGGTCTTGAATCGGTTGATGTAGTCCACGGTGACTGGAAAATCACGCAGCCGCCGCGTGAAACTTCGGTAGTGCTGCATGGACAAAATGGTGGTCGGCACCAGGACGGCGACTTGCTTTCCGTCGGCGGCAGCTTTGAAGGCAGCGCGGATGGCCACCTCGGTTTTGCCGAAGCCCACATCGCCACACACGAGGCGGTCCATCGGGGTGGAGCGCTCCATGTCTTTTTTGACGGCGTGGATGGCTGCTCGTTGATCCGGCGTCTCCTCAAACATGAAGCTGGCCTCGAGTTCGTGGAGCATGTAATTGTCCGGCGAAAACGTAAAACCTTTTGATGACTTTCGCTTAGCATACAATTTCAACAAATCAAACGCCAACTCTTTGACGCGCGTCTTGGTTTTGGCCTTGGTTGCGGCCCAGGTGCCGGTACCGAGCTTGGAGATTTTCGGAGCAGTTCCTTCCTTCGACGAGTACTTCGAAATCCGGTGCAGGGAATGGATGTTGACGTACAAGACGTCGCCTCCGCGGTAGCTCAAACGGATGGCCTCCTGTTCCTTCCCGTTGACGTCGATTTTTTGCAAGCCTCCGAACTGCCCGATGCCGTGGTCGATGTGCACAACGTAGTCTCCAGGTTGAAGGGCGGAGAGCTCCTTGAGGGTCAAGGCTTGTTTGCTCTTTTTGAAGCCTTCCTTCAGCCGGAATCGGTGATAGCGTTCGAACAGCTGGTGGTCGGTGTAGACCAACAACTTGAGCTGTTTGTCTACAAAGCCCTGGCTCAGCTCGATGGGAATGGGGTGGTGCGGCACTTCGGCTTCACGGTCGGCGAAAATGTCGTGCAGCCGCTCGATTTGCGTGGCTTGCCCAGCGACGATGACGTTGTGGTAGCCTTGTCGGTGGTTGGCCTGCAGGTTGGAGGTGATCAGGTCGAAGTTCTTGTTAAAGCTCGGCTGCTGGATCATGTCCCAGTCGATGACCACCCGATTCGGAAACGTGGTGCCGCCGTCGAACTCCACGACGTGGAAGGGTTCGAGCAGGCTTTCCAACCGTTCGGGCGCGATGAACAGGGCTTCCGGCGGGGTGAATTTGACCACATCCGAAACGCGTTCAAAGGCGTTCTCCGCGCGCTCCATGGCCTTTTCCAATTGGCGTTCAGTACGCTTGGCATCGGCCATCCAAATGCGCGTATCGGCTGGGATAAAGTTGAACAGCGGTTCGACGGATTCGTGGAGGCTTTGGTCGCCGATGTTGGGCACCACCACCGCCCGGGTCATCTTGTTGACGCTGAGCTGGGAGATAGGGTCAAACTTCCGGATGGAGTCGACTTCGTCGCCAAAAAACTCGATGCGGTAAGGATGGTCAAACGAGTAGGAAAACACATCGACAATACCGCCGCGCACCGCGTATTGCCCGGGTTCGTAGACAAAATCAACCTTGCTGAACCCGTACTCAATGAACACCTCGTCGAGGAAGTCCATGGTGTACTTTTCGCCCAAGGCCAGGGCGAAGGTCTGTTCGGAGAGTTCGCGCTTGCTGATGACTTGCTCGGCTATGGCTTCTCCGAAGGTGACAATGGCGAGTCCCTTGCCGTGGCGGTTGTTCTCGTTTAGGACCTCGGCGCGCATCGCGATGTTGGCGTTTTCTGTGACCTCTTCTTGGTACGGTACCCGCGCAGAACGTGGGAAAAACAGCACATTGTGGGTGTCGCCTATAAGCTGCTGCAAGTCATTCAGGAAATAGGAGGCCGAGTCTTTGTAGTCCAAGACGAAGAGGTGGCTGGGCGCATCACGCAGGGCAGAATCGTCAGCCATCTCCCCACCGGGGCTTAATATCGAAGCCGCGAGTAGGGCCGGTGCGGACCCCACGATTCCTTTGAGTTCCGCCTTGGAACCGTCGTTTTCCCAGCAGGCGTTGAGCAGGTGAGCGCGTCGGTCCGCTCGGTAAAAATTCAGGAGGTCATCAACGCGCATGGTGCCAGCTATCAGGGGGCAAATTTAGCGCGTCTTTTCGGTGTCGAGCCAACACGATCGCAGTCCATGCACCATGTTGACGCTTCCCACGTAAAAAGGCGATCGCTCGTGCAAATGTTTCGGCTGTTTGGTCAAAATCTCCCCGGCATTGTCCTCCGCCGTTCCACCGGCCTGTTGAGCGAGGAAGGCCAAGGGATTGCATTCGTACGTCAGCCGCAGTTTTCCCTCGGCATTCGAGGTGGTGCTGGGGTAGAGGTAGATGCCCCCCTTGATGAGGTTGCGGTGGAAGTCGGTAACGAGGCTGCCGATGTAGCGGGCTTTGAGCCCAGCGCCTGTCGCTTCCCGGCACCCGACGATGAAGCGTTTCACGGCTTCGGGCGAGGAGTCAATCAAAGCATCGTTGATGGAGTAAATTGTACCTGTTTCTGGGAAGGCCATCTGGGGATGGGAGAGGAAGAACTCGCCCACGGCGGGATCCAATGTGAAGCCGTTGACGCCGCTGCCGGTGGTGTACACGAGCATGGTGGAGGAGCCGTAGTGGATGTATCCGGCGACCACTTGGTCGGATCCTGGCTGCAGAAAGTCCTCGTCTTTGAGCGGCTCCCCCAGAGGAGTGATGCGCCGGTAAATGCTGAAGATGGTCCCGATGGAAACGTTGACGTCGATGTTGGAACTGCCGTCGAGGGGGTCAATCATGACCACGTACTTGCCTTGCCGGCCTTCGTCGCCGCACAGGATGTAGTTCTCCTGCTCCTCTGAGCCAATGCCGGCGACGGATTTGCCCGCTGTCAGGATGCGCATGAACGTTCGGTCGGCAAAAACATCGAGCTTCTGCTGGTCTTCGTCGTGGGTGTTTTGGGAGCCCGAAGCACCGAGGATGCCGGCGAGGCCGGCGCGGTTGACTTGGTGATTGACGATTTTCGCTGCGACACCGATATCGGTCAGCAGCCGGGTGAGTTGTCCGGATACGAAGGGGAACTGCGCCTGCGTATCCATGATGAATTCCTGGAGGGTAATCGCTTTCGACATGGGTGGATTTTGTTCATTGCAAAACCACTGCCAAGATAGAAGGGAACCGTCCTTAGTGCGCGGTCAATTGGCGGGTCAAATCCACAAAGGCCTCGGGAGAAAGTTGCTCGGGGCGCAGTTTGAGAGTGGCCTCGTCGATTCCATCGATGGCGAATCCTCCGGCCCGGAGCGAATTGCGCAGGGTCTTGCGCCGCTGGTTGAATGCGGCCTTCGTCAAGCGCTTGAGGTCGGCATAGGCCACGTCTGCAGGCCATTCCGCTCGGCGATGAAGCCGCAATACGCCGCTGTTCACTTTTGGAGGCGGATTGAAAACGTGAGGCGGAACCGTGAACAGGTACTCCGCTTCGTAGTAAACCTGAATGAGGACGCTGAGGATGCCGTAGGTCTTGGATCCGTGGGCGGCACATACGCGCTCAGCGACTTCTTTTTGGAACATGCCCACGAGTTCGGTTCCGCGGTCCTTCCAATCGAGGAATTTGAAGAGGATCTGCGAGCTGATATTGTACGGGAAGTTACCGGCGACTACGAGCGGACCGGGGGTCTCCAAATCGCTAAAAGGCATGCGCAAAAAATCGCCGTGCCGCACGCTTCCCTCCGGAAGCCAGTCTTGTTGCTGGAGGAATTGAACGCTCTCATCATCGACGTCCAGGGCGAGAACCTGCACACCAAAGCGCTGGACGAGCGGCCGTGTGAGCGCGCCCGTTCCCGGCCCGATTTCGAGGATGCACGCCTGCGGATCATCCGTCCGGATAGCAGTTGCGATGCGCTCGGCGACCGAGGGATCTTCGAGGAAGTGTTGGCCGAGGTGCTTTTTGGCTTTGACCCCGTTGGATTTGGCGACCATGGTGGGCAGGTTGAGCAATCAGTTTTTGGAGGGCTCAAGTTCGGAAACGACTTCGCCTTCTTCCAACGCGTGTAGCACGGTCCGAAAAGCCGGGGCGCTGGAGCCAAATCGAGCGACGTATTCCTTCTGTAAAGCGGGGGCGAACTGTGCCGTGTAAATTTTGAATTTATCTGCGTCGACGGCGAAATACTGCACTGCTACGGAGTAATTTTCTGTCGATTCGTCGAGAATTCTACAAATTTTATATCCCGAAAAACAACCGGTCGCGAAAATTTTTGGAATGTGGTCTTCCCGCATGAAAGCCAGCCATTCCGGGAAAATCGAGGCTTCAAGGCTCACCGTTACATTGTATAAAATTCGGTTTGACCGACGGTTAATAGAAATTTGTCGCATTCGATTGATGATTTATCGAGATTTTTCTCGTATATTCGAATTCTGAAATCTTAACCAAGATAAAGTGATGCGAACACTTTTCCTCTCCCTGCTCTGTTTATTCGGAGCTATCACGGTCCTCCAAGCGCAGGACCCAGGCATTGCCTACCAGGCAGTTGCCCGAGATGCCGACGGCGATCCACTGGTGGACGCCGAACTCGATGTGCGGGTCACCCTTTATGGGGCTGACGACGCCATCTTGTGGCAAGAATCTCATGCCAGCGTATTAACCAATCAGTTCGGCAACCTTGCCCTCACCATCGGTGACGGTGCGGTTACTCCCGGCTATGATGCATTAAGCGCCATAGACTGGTCAGCTGCCGGCTTGCACTTCGGAATCGAGGTGGATGCTGGAGCCGGATATGCTTCTTTTGGAAGTGTAGACGTAGAAGCTGTACCCGTCGCGATGTATGCATTGAACGGTCAGGAAGAAGAGATTGCTGCTCTGCAAGGCGCTCTCGACGCGCTCGACGGTGACGTCGACATGCTCGTTGACGGCTTGTACGATGCAATCGCTGCCAATGCTGCTGCTGACGCTGCTGAATCAGCTGATGGCGATGCCGCGGATGCCGCGTTGCAAGCCGCCATCGACGCGAATGCTGCTGCTGACGCCGCAGAATCTGCTGCAGGAGCTGCCGAAGATGCCATGTTGCTTGGATTGATCCAATCTAACGATGGAGACATTTCTGTTCTCCAGACAGGTGTCAATGACAATACGATGGACCTCGCAGATCTTTTCTCAGTAATCTCAATTGATCCCACCGGTATTACCGTTGAGGATTTGACGATTACGGGTGATTTGGAATTCCCAGGTGTATTCAGTGCCGCGACCGGTCTGTTTAACTACTTGAGTGCCAACAACGCCGACTTTGAAGACATGATCGCTGAAGCCGCCCAGGTTGAGCAATTGACGTTCTTCGAAGGCCGTGCTTTGGGTGATGCCTCTTCATTGGACATTGACGGTACATTAAATGTAGACGGTCAAACTACAATGGGTGGTGACCTCACTGTTGCTGGATCTATTTCGTCTGAAGGTAGCTTCTTGGCTACTGAGGACTACGCCGATGCAGGCGACGCTGCTGTTCAAGCAGATGTTGATGCCAACGAGGCCGACAGCGATGCTGCTGACGCTGCCTTGCAGGCTGCCCTTGACGCTAATGCTGCTGCCGATGCTGCTGAATCTGCTGCCGGTGCCGATGCTGATGCTGCTTTGCAAGCTGCCATCGACGCCAACGCTGCTGCTGACGCTGCTGAATCAGCTGCCGGTGATGCTGCTGACGCTGCCATCCAAGCGGACGTTGATGCCAACGAAGCTGATAGCGACGCTGCTGATGCTGCCATTCAAGCTGACGTTGATGCCAACGAAGCTGATAGCGATGCTGCTGACGCTGCCTTGCAGGCTGCGATCGATGCAAACGCTGCCGCCGACGCTGCTGAATCTGCTGCAGGCGATGCTGCCGACGCTGCGATTCAAGCTGACGTAGACGCGAATGAAGCAGACAGCGACGCCGCTGATGCTGCGATTCAAGCTGACGTTGACGCCAATGAAGCTGCCAGCGATGCTGCTGATGCTGACTTGGCTTCTGATATTGATGACAATGAGTTCCGTATCGCTGCTGCTGCCGCTGATATGGGCTTTGTTACTTCTACTGTAGGTTCTGTGGACAACGTTCCCCAGCACCCAGGCTACGCAGGTGCGGACCACATCGGTGCTGACGACAATTCAGTCGCTGCCGATTTGGCTTTGGATGCTGCATTGACTGCAACCGCTGCTGCCGACGCTGCTGAATCTGCCGCTGGTGATGCTGCTGACGCTGCCATCCAAGCTGACGTTGACGCCAACGAAGCTGACAGTGACGCTGCTGACGCTGCGATCCAAGCTGACGTTGACGCAAACGAAGCTGACAGCGATGCCGCTGACGCTGCTATCCAGGCTGATGTTGACGCGAACGAAGCTGACAGCGATGCTGCTGACGCAACATTGCAAGCCAACATTGACGCCAATGCTGCTGCTGATTCTGCTGAATCTGCTGCTGGTGATGCTGCTGACGCTGCTATCCACGCAGACGTTGACGCAAACGAAGCTGACAGCGATTCTGCCGACGCAACGTTGCAAGCCAACATCGACGCGAATGCTGCTGCTGACGCTGCTGAATCTGCTGCTGGCGATGCTGCTGACGCTGCCATTCAGGCGGACGTTGACGCGAACGAAGCTGACAGCGATTCTGCTGATGCTGCATTGCAGTCTGACATCGATCAGAACGAATCCGACAGCGACGCTGCTGATGCTGCATTGCAATCTGACATCGACGCAAACGAAACGGCTAGCAACGCTGCTGATGCTACGTTGCAAGGCAACATCGATGCTTTGTCTGCTGCCATGGTTACCGCTGACGGTATCCTCCAGTCAAACATCGAAGCTGAAGAAGCCGCTCGCATTGCTGCTGACGGTGATTTGCAGACGCAAATTGACGGAAACGACACCGACATCACTGCTTTGCAGGACGGCCTCCAGTCGGAGATCATGGCCCGCAGCTTCGGTGACGCGGTGAACGCCAATGCAATCAACGCCAACACGGCCTTGATTAACATCGAAGAAACAGCTCGTATCCAGGGTGACCAGGATTTGGCTGACTACGATGCGTACTTGGAAAACTTGATTTTGAACACGGCTAACTCTCCATTGGATGTTGCAAACATCTTGGAAGGTTTGGATTACTTCGACGATAACGGAGGAAACACCGTGAACTTGGAAGCCGGTTGGACACTCGTTGACTTCGGTTCAGCGCAGATCCAGGCGAGCACTTCATCTTTCGATGCGGTTGACGCACAACACATCGACACAGACGACATCGACGTTCAAACGATTGAGGTTGAGAGTAACTTGGTTTCTCCAGCTGGTACAATCGGTGATTTGGACGCAACGACGTTGGAAGTTTATCAAACGTCCGACTTGGACGGTGCAGTTACTATGGGTTCAACTCTGAACGTCGCTGGGGAGACGACGCTGGGAGCTAACGTAAGTGTAACTGGTGATGTTACTGCTACTGGTAACGTATCTGCTGCAGACGCAACTGCTGCTGGTCACCTCGCATCATTCGGACAATTGACTACTGCTGCTGACACGTTGCAAGACAACATTGATGATGTTCAAGCCGACGTTGACCAAAATGAGTTGGACAGCGATGCTGCTGACTTGACTTTGCAGAACAATATTGATGACGTTCAAGACGACGTTGACCAGAACGAGTTGGACAGCGATGCTGCAGACTTGACTCTGCAGAACAACATCGACGACGTTCAACACGAAGTTGATCACACTGAGTTGGAGAGCGATGATGCTG
>CAXREW010000147.1:0-4230 GCA_964229455.1 Flavobacteriaceae bacterium
TCGGACTGATGTCAACGCCCGTCATCGGCAACCCAATTCGGGTAACAAATTCCGCGGTTTCCAAATTGTCACTGAATCGCACAACGAATGTGCTGCCGTTGGGGTTGGCATCGTACACATCGCCCACGAGGGCCATGTCGCTACCTACCGTCTGCCCACATAAGTGCGGGCGGTTGTCGGTGTCAAGCTGGACGAAATACGACTGGTCGTAGTCGTCCGTTCCGAAATAGGTCGCCGTCGACAAAAACGGCGGGCCTTCGTAATCAATGGAGAAAACGTACCCGTCCACATCCCCAGCTAGATCCGGTTGATAGGCCCCCGGCGTTGTAGGCAGGTCGTTGCTTTTGGTGCCGCCCGTGACATACGCCAGTGCTTGCGCTGATGAAAATTGAATGGCAAATGCCGCGTCGTCCGATTCGCCGCCGAAATACGTGGAGAATTCGAGGTTCGATAGGTCGTTCGATAGGCGAAACACCACGGCATCGCTTGTCCCACTGAGGCCAGGATCAAAGGCATCTGCCATGGGGAAATCATCGCTGCGTGAACTCGAGGCCACCCACACGGCTCCGGCCGGATCAATCACCACTTCACCGCGGCACACGTCGCCATAATTGTAGTTGAGTTTTTGGCCAAGATTGACCCCGTCGTTTTCCGAGCCACCTACAAACGTCGAAGCTTCGAGCGAACCGTCGACGCCGTCGATTTTCGACACGACGATGTCACAACCGTTGTCGTACGTACCATAAAAACTGAACGCGCCCAAATCGAGGAAAGGCCCACCATTAAAATCGGGTTCAAAGGCGTCCGCAGTGGTGGGAAAATTCTGAGAGCCCGTGGTGCCCATGACGAAGATGTCGCCGGACTCGTCTGTCACCAGGCTGTGCGGATACTCGCGTTGGGAACCGCCGAGGTAGGTGCTGTATTCAAGTGTCGAGCCGTCGGAGGAAAAGACGCTGATGCCGAAGTCGAAGTCCCCGCCGCTGAAGGTACTGCTCACCGCCCCTGCAGTTGTTGGGTAGCCGTTGTCGCGCACCCCCGACCCGCCGATCAACCGTCCTTCATCGTCGTACGCTGCTGTGAACCCCCAGCTGTCCGCCGTGGAACCCACAAACGAGGCAAACTCAATTTCCGGGTCGATGATCAGGTTACGCGTTGCGTCGTAGTCACCCAGAACAAAACGGAGGCGATGGCTGCCATCTTCCAACGTTTCCAGTGCATAATCGCAGGGGACTTCTTCGAGGCAGGTGCCGTTCAATTGGTAAGCGAATGGTTTGGCCTCAATGAGGTGTCCCCAAGCCCCCGTAGCTTCATCGCCCTCGCCCACGCGGGGACCGATAAAGTGTTTGAGTGAGCCGTCGGATTGTAGGGTTGATTCCAGCCCCGTGTACCGCAACGAAATCTGACTGGGGTCTGCTCCGGCAGCGACGTGCCAATCGCATTTGATGTGCGCTGCGTCGCCCCGTTGGCCATCGATTACGGCCTTAATGCCAGGCCACACTTCAAGTGCAGCGAGTTTGCTGTTGGGCTTGAGTTTGGACGCCCAGCGCGAAGGGTCGTTCCCTCGGTAATACGAAACGTGGTGCGCGGCTTCTGCTCCTGATTCTGCGATGGTGACGCCCGGTTGCGCATTCTCCCAAAGAACATCCAGCACGTAAGATGTGAGCGGCCCTGAGGGCGTTTCATGCCGGCCGAGGGCGTCGTAGCCGGGGCCCAGCATCTCCACCTTCCAACCAGCATCGGTCAGCCACCAATCCCCTCCGTTTACACGGGCGGCATACAAGGCTTCATCCGCCCACTGTCCGCCATTCGGCACGAACCACACGCCGACCGGGGCCTGGGCATGCTGAACCGTTCGCGGATTTGATTCTCGGGCTGCATGCGAGGCTCGGCTCGAACCCACCAGTGCCGCAAAAAGGGCACACCACATCACTATGTATTGGGCAGAGCGCATTCCTAACAAATAACGGCAAAAAGAAGGCTCAGGTTGCCTGCCCAGCGGGACTTATGCCAACTGCTCCGTGAGCAAGCGCATCTCAATCACCGGGGACATCCGCTCGTGCAAAATGCGGTACACCGCATCGGCGATGGGCATCTCGACCTCAAACTTTTTATTCAAATGGAAAATCCCATTGGAGCCGTTGAACCCTTCAGCCACCATGTTCATCTCCATGATGGCACCTTTGACGCTGTAGCCTTTGCCGATCATCATGCCCAACGTGCGGTTGCGGCTATGGGGGCTGTACGCCGTCACCAATAGGTCGCCGAGGTAAGCGCTTTCCTTCACGTCCCGGTCGTGTTCATGAATGGCCGCCAAGAAACGCTTCATCTCCTGGGAGGCGTTGGAAATAAGCACGCTCAGAAAGTTGTCGCCGTACCCGAGGCCCATGGCGATTCCCGCACCGATGGCGTAGATGTTTTTGAGCACCGCCGCGAGCTCGGCGCCGAAGACGTCGTCGCTGGTTTGGATCTTGATGTAGCGGGTGGCAAGGGCGTCTGCGACTGTTTGTGCGATGGTTTGGTCGGGGCACGCCACCGTGAGGTAGCTGAGTTTTTCCCGCGCCACTTCCTCCGCGTGGCATGGACCGGCCACCAGCCCGATGCGTTCGTAAGGCACCCCAAACTCTTTGTGCAAATACCGGGCGGGAATGCTGTGGTATTCGACCACCATGCCCTTGATGGCGTTGATGAGGATTTTGTCGCCGACCCGTTGCGGTTTGTGTTCCTGAATGGTCGCGTCCAAATAGCCCGAGGGAATGGCAAAAATCAACACATCGCTCGCATCAATGACCGCCTGCATGTCCGTGCTGACGTGAATGCGATTGGTGTCAAACTCGATGCTTTGGATGTAGTTGGGATTGCGGCCGTACTGCAGCAAATGTTCTTTCGTCTCCTCCCGCCGCACCCACCAATTCAATTCATCGGTGTTGGTCAACAGCATCTTGGCGATGGCCGTTGCCCACGAGCCGCTTCCAATCAGTCCAAAACGGGGGTTGGAATCCATCCGCCAAAGGTAATGGACTCGGGATTGCGCGCTACCTTTGCGCCTGCATTTGTCAGAACGGAAACTCATGAGCGACGACCTCCTCAAAAAAGTCATCAGCCACGCCAAAGAATACGGTTTTGTATTCCCCTCAAGCGAGATCTACGACGGGCTCTCCGCGGCTTACGACTACGGCCAACTCGGCGCCGAATTGAAGAACAACATCAAGCAGTACTGGTGGACCGCCATGGTGCGCATGCACGAGAACATCGTGGGCATCGACGCCAGCATCTTCATGCACCCCATCACCTGGAAAGCCTCCGGTCACGTGGACGCGTTCAACGACCCGCTCATTGACAACAAAGACAGCAAGAAGCGCTACCGCGCCGACGTCCTCATCGAGGACCACATTGCCAAAATCGAGGCGAAAATCAACAAAGACGTAGTCAAGGCCGCCAAGCGGTTCGGAGACGCTTTTGACGAGGCGCAGTTCCGCAGCACCAACGGCCGCATCCTAGACCGCCAAGCCCAAATCGACAGCATCAACAGCCGGTTCAAAGCCGCCATGGATGCGGAAGATTTGGCAGCGGTGAAAACCCTCATTGAAGACCTCGAAATCGCTGACCCCGACACGGGAAGCCGCAATTGGACGGACGTGCGCCAATTCAACCTCATGTTCAAAACTGAACTGGGGGCCGTAAGCGGCGACAGCGGCATCATCTACCTGCGGCCCGAAACAGCGCAAGGCATTTTCGTCAATTACCTCAACGTGCAAAAGAGCGGCCGCATGAAGCTGCCGTTCGGCATTGCCCAAATCGGCAAGGCATTCCGAAACGAGATCATCGCGCGGCAGTTCATTTTCCGCATGCGCGAATTCGAGCAGATGGAGATGCAATTCTTCGTCAAGCCCGGCACGCAAAGCGAGTGGTACGAGTACTGGAAGGAAGCCCGCCTGAAGTGGCACAAGGCCCTTGGCTTCGGCGACGGCATGCACCGCTTCCACGACCACATCAAGTTGGCGCACTATGCCGATGCCGCTGCCGACATCGAATTCAACTTCCCAATGGGCTTCAAGGAATTGGAGGGCATCCATTCGCGCACCGATTTTGACTTGAGCCAACACGAAGAGCACAGCGGCCGCAAGCTCCGCTACTTCGACCCGGAGACGCACGAGAGCTATGTACCGTACGTAGTCGAAACCTCCATCGGCCGCGACCGCATGTTCCTCGCTACCCTCAGTGCGGCGTTTA